>CACZJT010000157.1 GCA_902781565.1 uncultured Ruminococcus sp. | reverse complement strand
TTAGGTGCGCCCCTACACAAATGGAACAACGTAACGTTGTTCGGGTCAAGAGGTCGGGGCAACGGCACCCACGCCGTGGTGCGCCGACCCTACACCAAAATCATGCACGTCAAAGGGGCGGGAGCAAGCCCCCGCCCTACATCGGATTGAGATACCCCCACAAATTATGATTTGTAAATATATATGATAAGGAGTGTTTAAAATGTTCATAGACGAGATCAGAAACGAACTGGAAAACCATATCGTTCCCTATTGGGAAGAACTCAAAGACGAGGAATTCGGCGGTTTTTACGGCTTTAAGGGGTACGACCTTGCGCTCGATAAAAAAGCCGATAAGGGCGTGATACTTCACTCCCGCATTCTTTGGTTCTTCTCCACTTGCTATGAGGTGCTGGGCGATGAGAAATACCGTGCCCTCGCCGCTCATGCTTATGATTATGTGAAAAAAAATTGCGTGGATTACGAGCTCGGCGGCGTTTACTGGATGACGACCTTCGACGGCAAGCCCGCCGATGATATGAAACATACATACAATATCGCTTTCGCTGTCTACGCGCTCTCGGCTTACTTCAATGCCACGGGCGATAAGGAAGCCCTCGCTCTCGCCGAAAGGCTCTTTGACGATATCGAAACAAAGACCCCCGATGAATACGGCTGCCGTGAGGCTTTCACCCGCGACTGGAAACTCGCCGATAACGAGGCGCTCTCCGAAAACGGCCTGCACGCCGAAAAGACCATGAACTCCGTCCTGCACCTCATTGAAGCGTATACCGAGCTTTACCGCGCCGATAAGTCCGATAGGGTGGCGGCGGCTCTCAAAAAACAGCTCTCTATCGTCGAGAATAAGATATATGACTACGATAACAACGCCCTGCGCGTTTTCTTTGACGGCAAGTTCGACGTCATCGGGGACATACACTCCTTCGGTCACGATATTGAAGCGAGCTGGCTCACCGACCGCGCAGTTGAAACGCTGGGCGACGAGGAGCTTATAAAGAAGTTCAACGCCCTCGACCTGCGGCTTGCGGAGAATATCTTCAATATAGCCATAGAGGACGGCGCTCTCAACAACGAGCGCGAGAATGACAAGATAGACCGTACCCGTGTATGGTGGGTGCAGGCTGAGGGCGTCGTGGGCTTCATGAACGCCTATCAGCACAGCGGCGATGAGAAATACCTCAAAGCGGCTCTCGGTATCTGGGACTATATCAAGGATAACGTGGTCGATAAGCGCGATGGCGGCGAATGGTACTCGGAGGTCAGCTTCGAGGGCAAGCCCCACGATTGGAAAGAGGAAACGGGTCCCTGGAAGTGCCCCTATCATAACGGCAGAATGTGCCTTGAAATGATAAAGCGGGGTGTGAACGCATAATGTTCCTCACCGAAACACATTGCCACACCGCGGAGACTTCCGCCTGCGCTTCCGCGACGGGCGCACAGCAGGCGGAGCAGTACAAGGCGCGGGGGTACGATACTATTATAGTGACCGACCATTTTCTGAACGGGAATACCACCGTTGACAGGAATCTGCCGTGGGAACGTCAGGTGGAGGATTTCTGCCGCGGCTACGAGAACGCTAAAAAGCGCGGGGACGAGATCGGGCTGACGGTGCTTTTCGGCATAGAATACGCATGGGACGGCGCGGATTTTCTGATCTACGGAGTGGATAAAAAGTGGCTGCTCGACAATCCCGACTGCGCTTCCATACGTCCTCATACCTTCTGCGACAGAGTACACGCGGCGGGAGGGTGCGTTGTACACGCTCACCCGTTCAGAGGTGCGGACTATCTGCACGATATGAAGTTCCTCCCGTGGCATACCGACGGTGTGGAGGTCTACAACGCGGGCAACCGCGAGAAGGTCTGGAACGACCGCGCCAAATGGTACGCGGAGCAATACGGCTTCATCGCGACCGCGGGCAGTGACTGTCACCACCTCACCGACACGGACAAGTTTTTCGGCGTGCTGACCGAGAACAAGATAGAGCGTATAGAGGACTACGTTTCGGCGGTGCTGGACAAAAAGATCGCGGGGCTGTGCGTTCCCGAGCAATACAGATAATAAAAGAACACGGGTCGTCGGAGGACGGCTCGTGTTCTTATTGTTTCGGTACGCTGCGCTACCCGAGAACGGCTTTGATCTGTTCATCGGAGAAGCCCTGCTGTTTCATGCGCCGCGAAATACGCAGACGCTCCTCGTTCTTGCCCTCGGAACGTCCTTCGGCTATACCTTCGGAACGCCCTTCGGCACGTCCTTCAGCAATGCCCTCGGCACGCCCTTCGGCAATGCCCTCGGCACGCCCTTCAGCTCTGCCTTCCTCCCTTTGCTCGGAGAAGGTACGTACTTCATCGTATTCGGTAATACACATACGCTTCACCTCGGCTTTGTTTTTCAAAAGAAATCTGCGGATAAGCGAATCGGCTTCAAGATCCGAAATGGCAAGCTCTACAGCCCGATCTATGCTGCCCGTGGCTTTTTCATGCTCCCTGACCTTTGAGACAAAAAACGAATAGTCTTTAAGGGGCTTACAGGCTTCGAGCAATTCTTTGTTACACCCGTAATTGATGTTCAGCATTGTAACCCTGACGTTGATATCGGGATCGTCGGAGCCGAATGCGGATCTCAATTCGAGAACTATCTTATCCTGCTTGTCTATGGTGCCGTTGTAGAAGCACACACATTTCGGAGTAGGCGCGTGCTGGAGCTTGGAACTGAATCTGTGATAGCTGCTTTCAGTCTCAATGTAGTTTGCATACACCATACCCGAATAGATAAGAAATCTCATAGGCATATTCGGATTGAAGGTAGATTGCTGTTCATAAAGATTCATGTCGTCGCTGACAAGGAAAGACACGTCATTGTTCATGTTCATATAAACGGCATTTTCAATGGTGGTGAACGTGATCTTATCGGGGTCTGAATAATTTGAATGGTTCATCGCGTTATACAGACTGAGCGTCCATTCCTTATTTTCGGGATTGCCGAATATGAATTTGAAAAGTGTATCCTTGTAGCGCCGGTTGATCATGGACAGATCATTCATAAATAAATGCTCCCTCATTAACATTTTCCCCACTTATATTATAACATTTTAAAAGGGATTTGTCAAGAGTGAACAAATAACAAAGTGTCAGGTGCAGAAACGGTGAGCGCCGATAGTTATGACCACGGGTCGCGACCACATGAAGGAATTGGAGGTCTTGGCGGGGTTATAATAGTAAATGCACCCGCCCGTGGGGTCCCAGCCGTTCAAGGCGTCGCGGGCGGCGGAGTAGGCGCTGTCGGAAATGGGCTGGTTTATCTGACCGTCAACGATCGCGGTAAAAGCGCCGTTCTGGTAAATAACGCCCGAGAGCGTATCGGGGAAAGACGGGTGCTCGATACGGTTTAGGATAACGGCACCGACGGCGACCTGACCGCTGTAGGGCTCGCCGCGGGCTTCGGCGGAGATTATCTTGGCAAGGAGATAGATATTCGATTCGGTGGCGGGAGGGATACTTCCGATACTGATACCAAGGGCTTTGAGGGTCAGAGGCCCCGCTGTGCCTGTCTGGGTGATACCCTGCTGCTTCTGGAACTTGATAACGGCGGCGCGGGTCTTTTCGCCGTAATAGCCCGTGATGTCTTCCTTGAAAATGCCGCGCTCTTTGAGCTTTTGCTGTATAGCCCTGACCTCGGCGCCGCGGGAGCCTACGGAAGAAACGGCTTCATAAGCGTTTGAGATCGGCATAGACGAATAAGCGATCAGGACGGAAAGGCAGACCGCAAGCAGAAGAGCAGAGATGTCGTGTATAAAAGATCGTGCGTTCATAGGTAAAGCTCCAATCGTATTTGATGTAGATATGGTGTGCAAAAACGAAAATAAATATACATCGGGTCGGGAATTGTAGGCAAAATTATGGATAGAAAGACAAAATGATACAAAAAACTGTACAAGTATACAAAACTGAAAAAAATGGCGAAAATGTGTTGACAAACGGGAAAAGGCGTGGTATAATAATTAAGCTGTCAGTGAGACAGACAAACAAAAGACCAAACAAAACGAGAAATCGTGAGGGCGGTCGGTATACCGAGTGAATTCACAAATAGTTAATAAAAGATTTAAAGAATCTTAATTGACAAAAAGTGATAAATGAGGTATAATAAATATGTTAGCCCGTCGAAATGTTAAACTTAAAATGAACTGAGGTTCACAAAAAGTTTACAAAACAAAGGCTTGACAAACAAAGAAAGTTATGATATAATAGATAAGTCACCGAGAGCGACGACCTAAAATCGAAGCTAAGGTGAGAGTTCGAAAGATCATGACTTAAAGAGTGCGAGGGAAGCTCGTGCAAGCATCTTGAAAATTGAACAGCTAAACGAAACAAAACCCTTGAAAATTGCTTTGAGAGAAGTAATTAAAAGTCAAGCAAAGACTAAAAAATGCGAAGTCAGTAATTCGGGTAAAACCGAAACGTAACTGAGATCATAATACTCTGAGAAGAGATTAGGATACAACT
>CACZJT010000156.1 GCA_902781565.1 uncultured Ruminococcus sp. | reverse complement strand
CCCTGCCTAAGGGCTCCTCGCCCTTAGGAATCCTCGCCAGCGTCGCGCCGCTGGACCCGCTGTCTGTGCTACAGAGTGCCGCTTTCTTTATTTGCACAAGTAGGTGCTTTCATACTTCCTACATCAAATAAGCATAAGGTCAAAGTCCCTTGACCGACTGCCGCGGGTGTCTGATATTTCAACCACAAATAATTTTTGCCAAAGGCAAAAATGCCGCGAACTTCGTGCAGGGCTCTGCCCTGCCAAATTATGATTTATTATGCTTTTATTACGTATTTCCCCTCGAACCTCTCTATCGGTATTTTTAACGCCGCACCCAGCTCCTTTCGGCAGGGCGCTTCGAGGGCTTCGGGGAGGGACTTGTAATATTCCCCCGCCAGCGCGCCCGCCGCTGCGGCGACCGTGGGAGACATGGCGCCGTAGGATATGGCATAACGCAGCGCACTGTCATAATCATATGACCTCCCGAAGGCTTCAAACGCCGCAAGGACTGCGGCTTCGGGAGTGCGCTTCATCGAAAGCTCCTCCGCGACGTCACGGCTCTCGTCCGGGGGGGCGAGCCCTACCACGTATTCTGCGATATTGTCCTTCTCCGCGCCCTGACGCAGCGCCCACACCGCGGAATTTACAGCCTTCGCACAGCTTCGGGCTTCGTCAGTGTCGCAGATGTAGACACAGAAAAGCTCCGTCAGCGTCAGTACATCTTCGAGCTTGCCCGATACGTAGGCACACCCCACCGTGAACACGGGGGAGAAATCCGCCTGCGCGATACAGTGCTCACGCTTGCGGTGGTCTGCCCATGCGGAACGGTTAGCGGGTATCAGCTCGGGATACAGCCGCGCATACTTTTTCAGCAAGTCGCAGACCTCCCTCGTGCGTATGGCTCTGTCTATCCTGCCCGAAGGGGGCTCGGCGGTATAGCACAGCATATCGCAGACCGCCGCCGTCATGACCGTGTTAAAGGTGAGCCTGCGCTCACATTCGGCGAGAGTCAGCTTGTAGCTGCGGGTCGCTCTTTCGGCGAAGCCGCCCCCAAGCATATCGCCGATGACTGCTCCGAACATAATGCTTCACCCCTGCATATCGTAGTATATCTCGTCCAGCTCCGCGTGGACGAACTCCGCCCAGCTGTACTGGTTCATGTATTCGCCTATGTAGTCGAACCGCGAAGCGCTCTTTTTCTCCATCCAGTCGTAGAGGTCGCAGTCTATATCCTCCACCGAGATAGCCATGCTCCCGCGCTGCTTGACTATTATGCTTTCGAGCTTCAAGTCTTTGAGCGTGTTCTGCAAGTCCTGACGGAGGTTTCGCAGGTAGGACATCTTCTTTTCGGGGTCGCCGCCGTCCTCCCAGAGCGCCGCGATTATCTCGCCATTGGTGGTCTGCGCTCCCCTGTTGTTGACGAGCAGCGCCACTATCTCCTTGGTGCGGTTGTACTTAAACACTGCGGGCTTGCCGTCTATGAAAAGCTCGAAGTTCCCGAAAGTCTGCGCGAACACGCGCTTCTGCTTTTTGAGGGCTTCGGAATACCTAAGCTCCGTCAGCTCGTAGTCTGCCTTTTTCTTCGTGAGCGGCTTCATCACGTAACCGCTGGCGTGGAGCTTCAGGGCGGCAAATGCGTGCTTTTTCACCTCGGAGAGGAACACGATGTTCACCATAGGGTTCAGCTCTTTGAGGTACTGCCCCAGGTCGAGCCCGTCCAGCTCGGGCATATCGGTATCGAGGAACGCCACGTCCACCCGCTTTTCGCGGGCTTTCGCGAGGGCTTCTATACCTCCGCCGCAGACGGTAAACTCCGCATCGGGACAAAGGGTGCGTATCAGCTCCGACTGCTTCTCCAGGTCGGCGGGGTCATCATCAACTATCAGAATATTCACACTATCCCCTCCCCCGATGTGCCGACCTTACGGAGCTTCTGGGTGCGGCGTTCCTCGGCGGTCATGTGGAGAGGGTCGAGCTCGCCGACCACGAGCATTTCCCCATCGTTTACAGCCGCGTCGTGCAGGGGTCCCGCTTTCAGGTCGGATATCACCAGCGCCGCGAACCTGTCATAATTGTCGTCGTCTATCACCGAAAAATGATGCCGCATACGATACCAGTGCTTAGGGTCATAGCCCATGCTCCCGATATAGAGCCTGTCGGCGGTATCGGCGACATCATCGACACCCGCGGGCTGTCCCTCGGCAACGCCCGTGTCCTCGCAGAAAAGCAGGGCGTACACCCGAAGTATCTTCTCGCGGACGGTCTCGGGGCTCCCGTCGGGGCGCTGTCTGCCCGTGACGGAGTCCATGACGCGGTAGAAATACTCCCGCGCCTCGTGGCTCTCGTCAAAGTCTGTTATGGAATCGTAAAGTTTTCTGTTTATATATTCGTCTGTCAAAACGTATCATTCCTTTCCTGTAATAAGATTACCACATTTTCCGCGCGGGGTCAAGGGATTTCGCGCATTTTTCAATATCCGACATATAGCGCAAGTTATTCTGTATATTTTTCACTAAAACGGTTGCAATCCTCACGAAAATGTGTTATAATTATCTTGTACAATGTACACTTAAAAAGAATACTTTTAAACGGAGGAATAGCAATGATTATAAGAGATGACGTTTTCTACATCGGCGTGAACGACCACGAGATAGACCTTTTCGAGGGTCAGTACGACGTGCCCAACGGCATGGCTTACAACTCCTACCTCATCAAGGACGAAAAGTGCGCGGTCATGGATTCGGTGGACGAGAAATTCGGCGACCTGTGGCTCGAAAACTTAGCGAAGGCTCTTGACGGTGCAAAGCCCGATTACCTTATCGTTCAGCACATGGAGCCCGACCACTCCGCAAACATCGGCAAGTTCGCCGAAGCCTATCCCGAAGCGGTCATAGTCGGCAACGCCAAGACCTTTCAGATGATGAAGAAGTTCTACGGCACCGACTTCGCGGGCAGGAACCTCACCGTAAAGGACGGCGAGACCCTTTCCCTCGGCTCTCACGAGCTCAAATTCGTGTTCGCGCCTATGGTACACTGGCCCGAGGTCATGATGACCTACGACAGCAAGGCTAAGATATTCTTCACCGCGGACGGATTCGGAAAGTTCGGTGCTCTCGACGTTGACGAGGACTGGGCTTGCGAAGCAAGGCGTTACTACTTCGGCATAGTCGGCAAGTACGGTATGCAGGTGCAGGCTCTGCTCAAAAAGGCTGCGGCTCTCGACATCGAGACCATCTGCCCCCTGCACGGTCCCGTACTGACCGAAAACTTAGGCTACTATCTTGACCTGTACAACACATGGTCGTCCTACGGCGTGGAGAGCGAGGGCGTGTTCATCGCCTACACCTCGGTATACGGTCACACGAAGCAGGCAGCTCTCGCGCTGAAGGAAAAGCTCGAAGCAAAGGGCTGCCCCAAGGTGGCTATCGCCGACCTCGCCCGCGAGGATATGGCTGAATCCGTGGAGGACGGCTTCCGCTACGGGAAGCTGGTGCTCGCCACCACCACCTACAATGCGGATATCTTCCCGTTCATGCGCACCTACATCGAGGAGCTTACGGAGCGCGGCTATCAGAACAGGCTCATAGGCATTATCGAGAACGGTTCGTGGGCGCCTATGGCGGCTAAGGTGATAAAGTCGAAGTTCGAGAAGTCGAAGAACATCACCTTTACCGAAACGACCGTTACGATAAACTCAGCGCTGACACTCGAAAATGACGCTCAGCTCGAAGCCCTTGCGGAGGAGCTGACTCATTAGAGGGAACGCTGTCAGCAGCAGCCCGACCCAAATCAAACAAAGGAGGGAACATTCATGGCAGGATTTGACACCAAGGCACTTAACAAGATAACCTACGGACTTTACGTCATCACGTCCTCCCACGAGGGCAAGGACAACGGCTTTATCTGCAACACGGTAACGCAGATAGCTTCCGACCCCATGCGGATAGCCGTTTCGGTGAACAAAGCCAACTACTCTCACGACCTGATAAAGTCATCGGGGAAAATGAACGTATGCACTCTCACGGAGGAAGCGCCCTTCGACATCTTCACGCGGTTCGGCTTCCAAAGCGGTCGGAATGCAGACAAGTTCGCGGGGACGCAGGTATTCCGCACGGCGAACGGCTGTCCGCTGCTTTCGGGCTATATCAATTCCTTCATGTCACTCGAAGTCAAGGACTATGCTGACATGGGAAGTCACGGTTTGTTCATCTGCGAGCTAACGGACGCGGCGGTAATGAATGAGAAGCCGTCCATGTCCTACGCCTACTACCATGCGAACGTAAAGCCCAAGCCCCCCGCGCAGGAAAAGAAGGTCAAGGGCTACATCTGCGACATATGCGGCTACATCTACGAGGGCGACCCGCTCCCGGAGGATTTCATATGCCCCATATGCAAGCACCCCGCGTCGGATTTCTCGCCGCTGGAGTGATATACTACGCGCTATTGCAAATCGTAATAACGATTTGCAATCCGCCGTCTTTGACGGCGGGCGGCGCTATGCGCCGCTAAGCGCTCCGTTATACGCCC
>CACZJT010000155.1 GCA_902781565.1 uncultured Ruminococcus sp. | reverse complement strand
TCATGCAGGATCACCGCCTTTGATATACTTTTGATAATATTATAGCATATCTGGTTGAGATAATCAAGAAGGTTTTACGGAAATTTGCGGAAGAACCCAGTCGGAGCGGGATATACAACACACAAAAAACACCCCCCTAAACGCTCTAAAGCATTTCGGGGGATATTTCTTATCATATTATTTTGTGGCACTGTGTCTCCCGTCAGGGAGGTCGGTCTCTTCGGTGACTGCCCGACGGAGCAGCGCAGAATGACCGCAGTTTATTTTGGCTTACGCTTATGATAGATGACTGCGATCCTGAAACCTGACGGTGCCTCAAAGGTCGTCGAGGTAACGTGCTCCCGGTCAATCAACGGGGTACACTGCTTAAAGCCGTGAGATCTGAGCAGCTCGCAAGTGCCTTCAAAATCACGGACATTCATGCGAATGACGACTCTGTCGCGACCGTTATCCGGTTCTTCAGGGGGTGCATCTGTGATATCCACCGTAAAGCCTTTTTCGTTCTTCATATTGAAGGACTGACCGTCGCAGTCGCTATCATGTATATGCGTGAACCGATGTGCGACCGAAAAGCCCAGCTCCTCAAACAGCTTTATGATGTCGTCGTGACGATCTGTCTTGATCATCGGGTGAAAAGATGTGATCTCAATAGCCGAACTCACCTTTTCATCTGATAAAAGTTTATTACTATCCGAAACGGGATCCTTATCAGAGTGACGGTCGTTTGTTTTCCTAATATGATAAAAAATCGTGATGCCCAATCCCGAGGGTTCCATCACGGTCACACACTTCAGAAAGCTGTACTCCTCGACCTTTGTGACCTCGGTAAAGCCATGCTCGCGGAACAAAGTGCGTGCGCCTTCAAAATCACGGACATTCATCCAGATGCTCATGCACGGCTGTCCCGGCTTGATCGTGCTGTCGGAGTAGATATTTATGCGGAAACCGCCTGCATTTTTCATCACAATGTTATGAAACTTCGGGTCTTCGTTTCTTAAATTCGGAAGCGTATGTGCGACCTCGAAACCGAGTGCATCAAAAACGGCTTTGGTCCCCTCAAAATCAGTGGTCGTGATCGTTGGATAAAACGACGTTATTTCCATAGTAAGTTCTCCTTTTGCTTGTGTCATTTATCAAGGTTGTCAAAATGCTGCTTTTCTTTTAACGTTTTGCAGAATTATATTATATCATACATAATGTATGTGACAGTAATGTAATAATATGGAGAAAATTGATAAAAAAGGAAGAAAGCCCCTTCTGTTTGCGATTTTCTCATGCGGTGGTTCAGGCAAAACTCAGGGTCAAAGTGTTTCGGCAGCTGCACAGCACAAAGCGACCAAGATCTCTCCCGGTCGCTTTGCTATTAAACCATTATATGCTTTTTGAGAAAGTTCAAAGAAGCTTATACACAGTCCGTTCTATCTTTGCTCTCTGAAATAAGGCAGTCCCAGGGACGCCGGCGCCTTTGACATACGCCGCCCATTGTTGCTCGATATTATTAAGAACAGTATCGTTACGACATAGGGGATCATCTTGAACAGCTCCTGACCGCTCACATCAAGGTCCCTGATGTAATTATGAATGATATACAGCCCTCCGAACAGGATAGAACCGAAAATGCTAAGATCGGGACGCCAGATCGAAAAGATGACCAGCGCGATAGCAAGCCAGCCGCGATCTCCGAAACCGTCGTTTGACCAGACGCCGTTGGCGTAGTCCATGACGTAATACAGCCCGCCTAGACCTGCTGCCATACTTCCCACACAGGTAGCGATATATTTGTATTTTTCCACTTTGATACCTGCTGCGTCAGCGGCGGCAGGGTCCTCGCCCACGGCTCGCAAATGCAGACCGATACGGCTCTTGTTGAGCATCAGCGATACCGCTATCGCCAGTATCACCGCAAAATACGCGAGGAAACTGTGAGACAGGAATATCTGTCCGAACCAACCGAGGTCATTGGCAAAAGGGAACTGTGTCCTGAAACAGCTGCTTGTCAGATTAAGGTTGATCGTGGGCATATCGCTGCCTACGATCTTCATCAATGAACCTCCGAAGAAATTGCCGATGCCTACACCGAATGTGGTCAGCGCCAGACCTGTTACGTTCTGGTTTGCCCGCAGGGTTATCGTCAGGAAACAGTACAGAAGTCCCATCAGCAGTGAAGCGAGCATGGAGGACAGCAGCGTGATGAGAACAGCAAGAACAGGGTGGAACGAGGAAGCGTTCTGCTCATACAGGAAAGCACCGATCACTCCGCCGATACCGCCAACATACATGATGCCCGGGATACCGAGATTTAAGTTTCCCGACTTTTCGGTAAGGATCTCGCCTGTGGAGCCGTAAAGCAGAGGAATGCTCTGCATGATCGCACGATGCAAAAAGTCAGCCCACATTTACGCTACCTCCTTTTTTCTGAACTTTATGGTATACTGAACGAAAAATTCACAGCCTATGATGAAGAATATCATGATCCCCGTAAGGATATCCGAGAATGATTCGTTCAGACCATAGACTGTTGCGACCTCCGCAGAGCCCCTCCCGAGAAAGACGATCAGGAAGGAGGTGAATATCATTATCAGGGGATCGAACTTTGCGAGCCACGATACCATTATTGCAGTAAAGCCCCTTCCCGCGACGGTATCGCGGGTGATGGTGTGGTCGGTGCCTGCTACGAGCAGCAGTCCCGCAAGTCCGCAGATCGCACCCGATATCAGCAAGGTACGTATCATTACCTTTCGCACGGAAATGCCGATATACCCTGCCGTGTGTTCTCCCTCGCCGACGACCGATATCTCATATCCGTGCTTGCTGAATTTCAGATACACATACATAGCGATGGTAACAAGCAATACTGCAATAATATTGACAAAATATTCATGTCCGCCGATAGCGGGCAGCCAGCCCGCGTGGGAATCTCTGTTGATGATACCGATCTTTCCCGAGCCCTTTGGCACCGAGAACTTGTACGTGAAAAATGCCACGAGCTGCATAGCTATATAATTCATCATCAGGGTGAACAGCGTTTCGTTGGTGTTTCTGTATGCCTTGAATATCGCGGGGATAAAAGCCCATAGCGCACCTGCCGCTATGCCTGACAGCGCCATGATGATGAGCAGCAGAGGCTCCTATTCCAGAACCTCATTTTGAAAGCGGGTGTGACGGCGACAGAGATACAGAGCAGGATCGCAAGATTTTGCAGCAGTGCCCATATGCGGCGTTCGGTGCCGAATGCACCGTCAAACATCACCTCATACACCTTGAGCGGACTTCCCTTTGTGATAAAGAAGGAGACTATCCCGCAGCATATCATTGCTGCGATGATGGCGGCTGCACGGATAAGCCACGCCTTCCACCGCGCGATACTTCCGCGTTTGGCGATACGCAGCAAGGGCTCCCGCTTCTTGGATTCAGTTCGTTCCATTTACGGTATCCACCTCCCCTTTCGTACTTTTGGTCATGAGCATACCTATCTCCTCCTTGGTCGCTTCCCTTGCATCAACGATACCCGTTACACAGCCCGAGTTCATGACCATTATCCTGTCCGAAAGCGCAAGCAGCGCGTCGAGATCTTCACCAACGAAGATGACTGCCGAGCCCTTCTGTTTCTCACGGTCGAGCAGGCGGTAGATCGTGTAGGAGGCGTTGATATCAAGTCCTCGGACGGGGTACGCCGCCATCAATACCTTCGGCTCCGATACGATCTCACGTCCCACAAGCACCTTCTGGGCATTGCCGCCCGAGAGCATACTTACGGGAGTATCCGTATCGGGAGTGACGATCTGAAGCTCCCTTATCAGATTTTCGGACAGGCTCTGCGGTGTTTTTCTGTCAAGAAAAACAGTCTTGCCTTTTTCATAGCTTCTAAGCATTACGTTGTCGGTGATACCCATGCTGCCGACCATGCCCATGCCCATGCGGTCCTCGGGAACAAAAGCCATACGCACGCCGAGCCTGCGTATCTGAATAGGCTTTTTCCCGCACAGCTGTTCCTCTTTTCCGCTTTGGGGGTCGATGTAGGATATCGTTCCCTGCGGTTTCAGCAGACCCGCGATAGACTCTATGAGTTCCCTCTGACCGCTTCCCGCGATACCCGCGATGCCGAGTATCTCGCCCGCATTAGCTGTGAACGTCACGTCCTTCAGGACATCGACGCCGTCCCGTCGGCGGAAACTCAGCCCCTTCACCACAAGACGCGGCGTAACGTCCTTAGGCTCGGAGCGTTCGATATCGAGGGATATCTTCTTTCCCACCATCATTTCGGTGAGCTTTTCCTCGGTCGTTTCGGAGGTCTTTACGACGCCCGCATTCTCACCCTTGCACAGCACCGTCACGCGGTCGGAGATCGCCATGACTTCGTTGAGCTTATGGGTGATTATGATGATAGCCTTATTGTCCTCTCGCATACGTCGGAGGACTGTGAACAGCTTTTCTGTTTCCTGCGGAGTCAGTACCGCGGTGGGTTCGTCAAGTATCAGGATATCGGCACCGCGGTAGAGGACCTTGATGATCTCCACCGTCTGTTTTTCCGAGACCGACATATCGCAGATCCTGCGCCGCGGGTCGATCTCGAAGCCGTACTGTGCGGCGATCTTCCCGATCTGCTCCTCGCAGCGCCTTATGTCATATCTTCCTTTTTCTTTCATCCCGAGCGTAATGTTCTCGGCAGCCGTGAAGACATCGACCAGCTTGAAATGCTGATGTATCATTCCGATACCATAGCGAAAAGCATATTTCGGTGAACGTATCACGACCTCTTTACCGTCAGCAAATATCCTGCCTCTGTCGGGAAAGTATATCCCCGAGATCATGTTCATGAGGGTGGTCTTGCCGCTCCCGTTCTCACCGAGTATCGCCATGATCTCTCCGTGGTTCACGCTCAGGCTCACATTATTGTTTGCGATCACGCTGCCGAAGCTCTTGGTGATGTTCTCGAGCCGTATAGCCGGTACATCATTTTGATGAGTTTCACTCACGGGCAATTCTCCTTCCATTAAAAACGTATACGGGCATCAGGGACCACGCAAATGCCCGTTCGTTTGTTATCTGCCGCAAAGCACTTCAACGAGGGCGGTATATCAATACATCTCGTTGAGCGTTTCGATACCGTCTATGCGAAGATCGAAGTAAGGTGCGCAGCGGTATTCCGATTCATGGAAATATCCGTCCTTAACGACCTCGGTATCGGGAGTATAGTCCGGATCGGTGTCAATGTCCGCCTTATAGCTGTCGAGCGGTTTTCCGTCCACTGTGAAAGTAGAAGTATCAAAAACATGGAGCTTGCCCGATTTGAGTTCCTCCGTCACCTTGTCAAGGACCTCCTGCGTTCCGGGCGCAGCGGCAGTCTCGTTCAGCTCGGTCATGATAACAGAGCCCGAAACGATATCTCCTGCCCAGTCGTAGTCGATCTCTTTTCCGTCCATTGCCGCCTTGATCGCGTACTCATAATACGGAGCCCAGTCGATGCAGGAGCTGATGATAAATGTATTGGGGCAGGCGTCACGGGTCGAGCCGTTATAGGAAACATCGGGGACGCCTGCATTTTCGCAGGCAGTAGGTGCGCCCATTGAATCGGCGTGCTGGGACAGAAGAACACAGCCCGAAGAGATCAGCTTCGTGGCAGCCTCCTTTTCGGCAGTCTCGTCATACCATGTGCCTGTGAACTGCACCTTCATGGTAACGCTTGGGCAGACCGACTTTGCGCCGAGGTAGAATGATGTATAACCCGAGATGACTTCCGCGTAGGTATATGCGCCGATATAGCCCATGACTGCCTGATCGGGAGTGATCTTTCCCGACTCTATCATCTCATTGAGCTTCAAGCCCGCAGCAACGCCTCCCAGATAGCGTCCCTCATAGATGGTCGCAAAGCAGTTGTGGTAGTTGGGCTTCTTTTCGGTGTGAGCGAGTGTTCCCGTAGCGTGGCAGAACTGAACATCGGGATATTCGTCCGCCGCTTCGATAAGATACGGCTCATGTCCGAAGGAGTCTGCAAAGATGATATCACAGCCGCGGTCGGCAAGGTCTGCTGCGGCTTCCTTACATTCGCTGCTTTCGGGAACGTTTTTCTTGACGATGATCTGACTTTCCGAAAGTCCGAGGTTTTTTCTTGCGACTTCGAGAGATTCGATAAAATTCAGGTCGTAAGTGGAATAATCGTCATGGCAGCATATCAGTCCCACCTTGAAATCGGGATCTCCCGAGCCGCCCTCCGAAGAGCCGCTGTTTCCGCAGGCGGTCAGTCCGCCCAGGGCGATAACTGCCGAGGTCATGACGGCAAATGCTTTCATACTGTTGCTTTTTTTCATATTTCTGCTTCCTTTCTTGACTGATAAGTAATACATTTTCACTGAGGATTCAACGGAAAACGATCCCGTGCTCGTCCATGCGGTCTATGATCGCGAGCGATTCCACGCGAAGCCCGTTGGCACGCAAACGGGCGCCGCCCTCCTGAAAGCCCTTTTCGATGGCGATACCCGCACCGATAGCCACGGCTCCCGCCTGCGATATGATATCGAGCAGTCCCTCGACTGCTTTGCCGTTTGCGAGAAAATCGTCAACGATCAATACCTTGTCGCCGTTTCCGATAAACTCCTTCTCTACGATTATCGTAAAATCACGGTCGTGAGTATAAGAATGCACAACGCTGCTGTATGCCTCGCCGAAAACATTGCTTGTCCTGTGTTTTTTTGCAAAGACCACAGGGACGTTCATAGCCGTCCCCGCCGCAAGCGCCAGTGCAATGCCCGAGGATTCCACGGTAAGCACCAGATCGGGAACAGGCTCCGAAAAAAGGCGTGCAAATTCTTTCCCAAGCTCCATAATGAGCGCAGGATCGAGCTGATGATTCAGGAACGAAGAGACTTTCAGGACCGACCCCCGAAGTACCCTGCCTTCACTTCTGATCTTGCAAAGCGAGTATAAATGAGTAAAATCGTCAAATTGCACAAAAACTATGCGCATTATGCATGAAATCAAATATAAAGTGTTGACTTATATTGATGAATGTGGTATGATATGTAAAACGCAAGTTCAATTCATAACTACATAAATTTATGAACATTGCATACTGTCCTTTTCGTTTGTTTCAGGGTAGGTCCCTGCAAAATATAGTTCATTCTTTACCGAGGAGGAATCCGTTATGGAAATAACATCTTTTAATCCAATGATCGCAACTACAGACTATGAGGCAACCAAGGCTGCATACGAGGCACTCGGCTTCAAGCAGGCGCATGACATCGGTCTTCCGAACACTGATTATCATGTGATAGTCATGAAAAATGACAAGGGGTTCCGTTTAGGTATCTTTGCAGGTCCCGATTTTAAACCCGGTATGCCGAATACATACACCTGGATGAACGTCCGTGATTTCGACGCAACGGTCGCACTGCTCAAGGAGCACGGCTATACCACTTTCACACCCGAGCGTGAGCTTGATTTCCTGAAGGTAGTATCTATGAAGGCTCCCGATGGTCATATTCTCGTCGTTGTTTATCATAAGCGGAAAAATGATTGGGAATGATCCCACGGTATAGCAAATAAAGCTATTCTGCCGGCACAGACCGGCAGACCCTTGAATGTCAGCCTGTCCGGGCAGCCGGGCAGGCTTTCTGCATAAAGAAATAACAGCCGTATTCCCGATGTGAGAATACGGCTGTTTTGTTATGTCAGCTTATCGTTTCAATATATCCACAATGCCAAGAAAGAAGAAAACTGAAACTGCACCTGTTGCCGAAGTCAAGGCA
>CACZJT010000154.1 GCA_902781565.1 uncultured Ruminococcus sp. | reverse complement strand
CAACGGGGGCTCTGCCCCCACGCGCTTCGCGCTCCCCTGCAAGGGAAAACCCTTCTGAAGAAGGGTTCTTCCCTTGACTCTTTCCTAAGACTTTTGGTCGCTTCGCGTTCATCAGGTGCGCTTTCTTTTCGCATATCACTCAGCCAAAAAAGGGACTGCCGAAACAGTCCCTTTTCTTATTGCTTATTCTTTCGGTTCAGACTTTCTCTACCGCAATGATGAGCTTTTCGCCGTTTATGTCCTTCTCCGAACCGCCCTCTGCACCGTCGCATACTATGTCGTCGGCGAGGACGTCGCCCGCTATCGAATCCTTGCAGCGCTCCGCAAGCTCCGTCAGCTTGTCGTTGCCGCCTAAGTGTACGATGATGTGATCCATTACCTCAAAACCGCTGTCCTTGCGCATATTCTGCACCTTCGACACGATCTCGCGGATATAGCCTTCCTCGATAAGCTCGGGTGTCAGGTTGGTGTCGAGGACTACCGTCACGCCGCTGTCTGTAAGGCTGCAAAGCCCCTCCAGCTGCTCGCTCTCTATCAGCAGGTCTTCCCTTTCGAGGGCTATCTCCCCCGAGGAAATGGTGATCTTCACGCTGCCGCTGTTCTCAAGCTCCGCATATGCCGCCTGCCCGTCAAGCTCCGTCAGCGCGGTGCGTATCTCGTTCAGATATCTGCCGTACTTGGGTCCCAGCGTTTTCAGCTGCGGCTTGAACTTGTAGCTGATGAACGCGCTCACGTCGTCCTTGTACTCTATGCTCTTGACGTTCACCTCGTCGCGGATTATGTCGAGGTAGGTGTCGGGGAGCTTCACGTCGCTCTTGATGAACATTTTCGCAAGGGGCTGACGTATCTTTCTGTTGGAGGCGTTTCTCGCCGAAAGTCCCAGCGCCTTGCAGATGAGCACCTGCTCCATGTCCTGCTCCAGCTCCGCATCTATCTTAGTCTCGTCGCAGGCGGGATAGTAGCAGAGGTGTATGCTCTCGGGGGCTGTGCTGTCAACGCTCCTTACGATGTTCTGATATATCTCCTCGGTGATGAAAGGCACCATCGGAGCCGCGCACTTGCAGACGTTCACAAGAGCCGTGTACAGGGTCATGTAAGCGTTTATCTTGTCCTGCGTCATCTCGGGCACCCAGTACCTCTCGCGGCAGCGGCGCACGTACCAGTTTGAAAGATCGTCCACGAAGGACTGCATAGCCTTCGCCGCCTCGGGTATGCGGTAGCCCGCAAGGTTCTCGTCCGCAGCCTTTATCATGCTGTTCATCTTCGAGAGTATCCACTTGTCCATTACCGAGAGCGTGGAGTAGTCGAGGGTGTACTTCGTCGGGTCGAAGCCGTCAATGTCCGCATACAGCACATAGAATGCGTAGGTGTTCCAGAGCGTGCCCATGAACTTGCGCTGACCCTCGGTGACTATCTTGTCATTGAACTTGTTCGGCAGCCACGGGGCGGAGTTGGTGTAGAAGTACCAGCGCACCGCGTCGGCACCGTGCTTTTCGAGGGCGGTGAAGGGGTCTACCGCGTTGCCCTTGGACTTCGACATCTTCTCGCCGTTCTCATCGAGCACCAGTCCGAGGACTATTACGTTCTTGTAGGGCGCCTTGTCGAATAACAGCGTGGATATCGCCATCAGCGAGTAGAACCAGCCGCGGGTCTGATCGACGGCTTCCGAGATGAAGTCCGCGGGGAACTGGCTCTCGAAAAGCTCCTTGTTCTCGAAGGGATAGTGGTGCTGTGCAAAGGGCATGGCTCCGCTGTCGAACCAGCAGTCTATGACCTCGGGAACGCGCTTCATCTGCTTACCGCATTCGGGGCATTTGATCGTCACCGCGTCGATGTAAGGGCGGTGAAGCTCTATGTCATCGGGGCAGTTGTCGGACATGGACTTCAGCTCTTCGATAGAGCCTACGGAGTGACGGCAGCCGCATTCGCACTCCCAGATATTGAGCGGAGTGCCCCAGTAGCGGTTGCGGGAAATACCCCAGTCCTGAACGTTTTTGAGCCAGTCGCCGAAGCGTCCCTCGCCGATGTTGGGCGGGTACCAGTTGACGGTGGCATTGTTGGCTATGAGCCTGTCCTTGACGTCGGTCATCTTGATGAACCAGCTGTCGCGGGCGTAATATATCAGCGGCGACTTGCAGCGCCAGCAGTGAGGATAATCATGCTCGAACTTGGGCGCGGCGAAGAGCTTGCCCTCCTTATCGAGGTCTTTCAGCACCTCGGGGTCAGCGTCCTTGACGAACTTGCCCGCATAGGGGGTCTCGGGGGTCATGTTGCCGCGGGCGTCAACGAACTGCACGAAAGGCAGGTCGTACTTCCTGCCGACATTGGCATCGTCCTCACCGAAGGCGGGGGCGATGTGTACGATACCCGTACCGTCGGACATAGTGACGTAGTTATCGCATACGATGTAGTGACCCTTCTTGCCCTGCTTTGCGACGCACTCGGCGGTGCAGTCGAACAGCGGCTCGTACTCCATGCCTTCGAGGTCTGTTCCCACGCAGGTCTGAACGACCTCATAAGCGGGCTTGCCGTCAGCGGCGAGAGAGCCGAGAACGGTATCGAGGAGCGCTTCCGCCATGATGTAGGTGCGCCCGTCGGCGGCGTTCACGCGGCAGTAGGTCTCGGAGGGGTTCACGCAGAGGGCGACGTTCGAGGGGAGAGTCCACGGAGTTGTCGTCCATGCGAGGAAGTAAGCGTTGTCCTCGCCCTTGATCTTGAAGCGTACCACGGCGGAGCGTTCCTTGACGAGCTTATAGCCCTGAGCGACCTCGTGGGACGAGAGCGGAGTCCCGCAGCGGGGGCAGTAAGGCACGATCTTGAAGCCCTTGTAGAGCAGTCCCTTATCGTATATCTGCTTTAAAGCCCACCATTCGGATTCTATGAAGTTATTGTGGTAGGTGACATAGGGGTTATCCATATCAGCCCAAAAGCCGACGGTACCCGAGAAGTCCTCCCACATACCCTTGTACTTCCAAACGGATTCCTTGCATTTGGTGATAAAGGGTTCAAGACCGTATTCCTCGATCTGTTCCTTGCCGTCAAGCCCTAAGAGCTTTTCTACTTCCAGCTCAACGGGCAGACCGTGAGTATCCCAGCCCGCCTTTCTCGGCACCATAGCGCCCTTCATGGCGTGATAGCGGGGTATCATGTCCTTGATGGCGCGGGTGAGGACGTGACCGATATGGGGCTTGCCGTTAGCGGTCGGAGGGCCGTCATAGAAAACGTAGCTCTCGCCCTCTCTGCGGGAGTCGATCTGCTTCTCGAAGATATTGTTTTCTTTCCAGAACTTCTCCACCTGTTTTTCCCTCTGAACGAAGTCCAGAGCGGTATCGACCTTTTTGTACATTTATATCATTCCTTTCGGTTGATTACTTTCCGTTGATAAAGCGTTTCAGCAGTTTTGCGTATGCGGCAGGTTTTCCAATCTGCAAGCCGCAGTGAGGATAGCCCTCTATATCGCGGTACTTAGCCGCTGGATAGGCTTTCATGAGCCGTCCCATCGACTTGCGGGCAGGCTCCTCTTTGGAGAAGAAGAACACCATTTTGTGCTGAACGCTCTCGTCTAACTGCGGGAGGGCGCAGTGATAGCATATATCCACCATTCCGCGGACCGTTTCGTCCGAGAACGTCCGACGTTCGGAAGCCATAGACCTTACGAGCGGGCGGAACTGTTCTGCCTTTTTGCCCCCCACGAATCTCAGGAAGCCGTTATCCATCATTTTATCGACCGCTTCATCGGGGTCATCGGTATCGAAGATCCGTGTCAGACTGCGGAACACCCTGTACATTCCCGCCCTCCGGACTGCGGGGAAATCGAAGAACGGTCCCCCGTCAAAGAACGCACAGCCCACGCTTATGCCGCGAGCCGCAAGCTCATCGAGCACCGCGAGGGCGACCTCCGCGCCCATAGAGCTTCCCTGCAAAAGCCTAAGCTCTTCTATGCCGGTATCTTCGAGATAAGCGGCGATCTTTCGAGCCTCTTCACGGGCAGATACAAGTTCTGTGCCGTCTTTCCCGTGACCGTCGAGGGTAGGCATTATCACATAATACTCGTCCGCGAGGTATTTACCGAAAAGCGTACAGTCGCGGCTCGTGCAGAGCATACCGTGTATGAGCATCACCGCAGGCGATGCGGGGTTTCCGAGCGTTTCAAATGTCATATTTTCCCTCCCTGAAATTGTTCTCTGTTTTCTGTTTTCTGTTGTCTTATCACTGTTTTGTTGGGGTGTGTGCTTTTGCCCTTTTGCCTGCCTTGCGGCTGTTTTCTGTGGGGGGTGCGGCTTCGGTGCGCTTTTGCCCGCCTGACGGCGGGTCTTTCGCCTGCCTTGCGGCAGGTTTGGGGTTGTGCAAAAATCGCTTCGCTCTTTTGCACAATTAAATCGGCGATACGGTCTGTTCACGTTACTTTGTGCGGGGCGGTACGCTTCTGCCCTTACTTATCGGCTTTTCTTTGGTATCGCCGATTTAACTTTGGACTATCGGTCTTGCGTTTCTCGGGTGCGCTTTGACTTGTCGGTTCGTGTGCTTTTTGCGCCTGCGGCGCAACGGGGGCGCCGCCCCCACGCGCTTCGCGCTCCCCTGCAAGGGAAAACCCTTCTGAAGAAGGGTTATTCCCTT
>CACZJT010000153.1 GCA_902781565.1 uncultured Ruminococcus sp. | reverse complement strand
CCTAAGACTTTTGGTCTGTGCTACAGAGAGCTTCTTCTTTTTATTTTACTTGCGGTCAATTTACACTTTCTAAATCATGCGGAGCGAAGCGTCCGCATAAACGCGGCGAAGCCGCTCCTTCAATTCCGAATTCCTAATTCCTAATTCCGAATTACTTCATGACTTTGACCATTACGGCTTTCTGCGCGTGCAGACGGTTCTCGGCTTCGTCGAATATCTCGTCTGCGTGCTCCTCGAATACCTTCGCGGTGATCTCCTCCTCGCGGTGCGCGGGCAGACAGTGCTGTACCATCGCGTCGGGCTTCGCTGCCGCCATGACTTCATCGTTCACCTGATAGCCCGCAAACGCGATCTTGCGCTTCTCGGTCTCGGCTTCCTCGCCCATCGAAGTCCATACGTCCGTGTAGATAACGTCCGCGTCCTTCGCCGCCGCTAAAATGTCGGGGGTCTGTATGTACTTATCGCCGTATTCTTTGGCAAATTCAAGGACTTTGGAATCGGGAGCGTAATCGTCGGGGCAGGCTATCGCTACCGTCATGCCGACCTTTAAGCCGCCCACGATCAGCGAGTTCGCCATGTTGTTCCCGTCGCCGATGTAGCAGAGCTTCAAGCCGTCAAGACGTCCCTTGTGCTCGCGTATCGTCATGAGGTCGGCAAGCACCTGACAGGGGTGGCAGAAGTCCGTGAGCCCGTTGATGACGGGGATAGAGCCGTACTCCGCCAAGTCCTCGACTTCTTTCTGCTCAAAGGTGCGTATCATTATGCCGTCAAGATAGCGCGAAAGCACGCGGGCGGTGTCCTGCACGGGCTCGCCGCGCCCGATCTGCAAGTCGCGGTTCGAGAGGAAAAGCGCCTGCCCGCCCAGCTGATACATTCCCGTTTCAAAGCTCACGCGGGTGCGGGTGGAGGACTTCTGGAAGATCATGCCGAGGGTCTTTCCCGCCAGCACCTTGTGCTCTATGCCGTTCTTGTTCTCGTATTTGAGCTGATCGGCAAGGTTCAGTATCTCGATGATCTCCTCCTTCGAGAGGTCTAAGAGCTTGAGTAAGTGTTTCATATCCGATTACTTCCTTTCTTATTATAAATTATAAAATTGTATTGTCTCCGGGTGTAGGGGCGAGGGAAACCTAAAGGTTTCTCGTATTAACGAAGTTAATACCCTCGCCCGCCGCCACGCACGACTTTGACGGCGGAAAAAACAGGGTTCATTCCTCCCCGCGTATCCTGCTGTTGTTTAGCGGCTTCACTTGGCAACGGAATTGCATATCGCGCGGGACTTGGTGCAGGTCGGATGGTTTGACTATCGCGCGATATGATTTTAAGTGGAAAACCCTTTTGAAAAAGGGTTATTCCACACCTTTCCTAAAACTTTTGGTTTTGCCCCATTTTGTTTTTTGGGTTAGTGCTTATAGAATGTATCGGGGGCTGCTCCGACCTTTTGTGCGGACGGTCATTTCAGCTCCAGAATACACCCCGCCGCGTAATGCAGCACCCCGAAGCGTTCGGGGGCTATGCGTTCGAGGAGCGCTCTGTCCTCCCTGTCCCATTCGGCGAGGTCTTTTTCCGAGAGGGAAGCCGCCGTCCCTCGGCAGGCTCTGAGCCTTCCGTGCCAGCTCTCGCGGGTGAAAGGTATGGTGACATCGAAGCCGAAGCGCTCTTTGACCGCAAAGCGTTCGGTCACGGGCGCGGGGATATCCACGGGCGTCCTCGTCCACCCCGCCCCCGTCCAGTGAGGGTTGAAGCGGAGTATCAGCCTTTCGCACTCGGCGGCTATGCTGTCCTCATGGGGGAGCCAGCTCATCTGAACGACCGCGAGCTTTCCGTGAGGTCTAAGCAGTTCCGCAAGGCGGGGCGTGAGGGTAACGGGGTCGAAGTACCAGAAGCACTGGCAAGCCGTCACCGCGTCGAAGCTGTGAGGGGCAAGGTCGGCGGTCTCGGCGGGGGAGCATATGAGCGTTATATCCGCGCCCTGTTCAGCCGCGAGCCTTTTCGCCTGTGCGAGCTGTTCGGCGGAGATATCGAGCCCCGTCCATTTTGCGCCGAAGCCCTGCATATTTCTCGGCAGGACAGCAGTCCCCGTCCCGAGGTCGAGGACGTTCTGACCCGATATGCCGATACCGTGTCCGGCGAGGGTATTGTAAAGCTCCGCAGGGTAAATATCGCGGAATCGGGCGTAATCCGCGGAGGTACGACCGAAGTCAAAAGCCCGTCCGCCGTCGATAGCAGGGTCTGTTATATCCATGATATCACCGCTTTCGTATCATGCTCCCGCACGGGAACGATTAGTCATAAAACGTAAAATCCGACGAAATTCCCAGCGGGGGACAGCTGTTCTCGAAGCTCTTTACTTTCGCGAGCCTCCCGTCATCTACCTCGGCTCGCTTCAAAATGCCGTCTTGGTCGTAAATGAAGGTGTAGATCGTGTTCTCGATACGGAATTTCTCGGTGGTGGTCTTTTTCTCCTCGTCGGGCAGATAGCCCAGATAAACCGCCGTTTCAAGGTCGTCTATGCCGTAGAACAGGGCGCTCGGGATATTTTTGTCGAGAGCCGCTATCTGTCTGACCTGCTCCTCGTCCTTGTAAATGCCGTAGGACATATCGTTCCAGTTTAAGATATACGCATTGTAGGTGCCCTTGACGTCCTTGATGTAGTAAACTTCCTTGTCGTAGAGCTTCTCGGCGTCCCCGTCGGATTCAAGGCGCGTGAGGATATGCCTGTCTTTTCCGTTTATCTCGTTGCGCTCGGAATACTGCTTGACCGCCTTTCCTCCCTGCTCGTTCGGGAAAAAGTAGGTCACATCGCAGGTGAAGTGCTTTTCTGCGAGCATGGCGTTGAATGCAAAGGTGTATGAATTGATGAAATACTGGTCGTAAAGCCCGTATTCATTGAGCGGCGGGGGCGGTTCTTCCTCCTGACCCTCACCCCCGGAGCCGTCGCCCGCCTCCGAAAGGTCGGCGAGGGCAGGCTCCTCCGTGCCGCTGTCCCCGGAGCCGTCGCCGAAGGGCAGTTCGGGCGCTGACTGTTCCACGCGGGTAGCCGCGGTGAACTCCGCGGGGTCGTCGAACATCTCCCCCCAGATATCGTCATCAGACCGGCAGGCAGTAAGCGAGAGCGCCGCCAGAGCCGCTATAATGCATATCGTCCTTTTCATATCATTCTCCGCTTTCTATGATTCGTCTGTGGATTGCTGTCTCAATGTGGTTATACCGAATACATTCGGTGTTCACACGGGCGAGCTGAAAGCTCGTCGCGTAAGCGATTTAATTCCGAATTCATAATTCCGAATTCCTCAAAGCCCCGTTCCTTCGTCCAGTCCGAGCATGATGTTCATGTTCTGTATCGCCGCACCCGAAGCGCCCTTGCCGAGGTTATCGAGCCTTGAGCAGAGAAGTATGCACTCATCGTTCCCGAACACGAACAGCTGCATATCGTTGGTGCCTTCAAGGGTGTTAGCCGCCAAGAACCCGTCGGGGAGGGTCTCGCCGCCGCCGAGCTCCATCACCTTGACGAATCGCTGACCCTCGTAGTGAGCCGCGAGTATCTCATGTATATCGGCGGGGGTGTATTTCTTTGTGAGTGCGCGGCTTATGAGCGGCACGCTCACGACCATTCCCGCGTAGTAATCATCGACTATGGGATTGAACATCGGCTCGTATCTGAGCCCGCAGACCTTCTGCATCTCGGGGATATGCTTGTGAGCCTGACCGAGTGCGTACTGTCTGGGGGAGTACATTTCCTTAGTCTTGTCGGGGGATTCGAGGGCGGCTATCATCTTCTTGCCGCCGCCGCTGTAGCCCGAGACCGCGTGTGCGGTGAGGGGGTAGTCCTCGGGGAGCACGCCCGCCTTAACGAGGGGGTAGACGAGCGAAATGAAGCCGCTGGCGTAACAGCCGGGGTTCGCGACCCGCTTTGACTTTGCGATATTCGCGCGGTGTTCGGCGGAAAGTTCGGGGAAGCCGTAATCCCAGGCGGGATTCGTTCTGTGAGCGGTGGAAGCGTCGATGATGCGGACGTTCTCTCCCGCGAGGGACACCGCCTCGACCGCCGCCGCATCGGGCAGGCAGAGGAAGGTTATATCCGAAGCGTTTATCGCCTCACGCCTTGCGTTTAAGTCCTTGCGGCTCTCCTCGGTGAGGGTGATAAGCTCGATGTCATCTCTCCCCCCGATACGCTCGAATATCTGCAAGCCCGTAGTGCCTGCGCTGCCGTCGATAAATACTTTTGTTTTTGTTTTCATGGTCATCATTCTTTCGTTTTCGTTGTTTATGTTATATTCGTTGTATTTTTTGTGTAGGGCGGGGCGGCTGGGCTGCGTTGGTGCAGCTCCCGCCTCATAGGGGTGCGGCTCTTGCCTGCCTTGCGGCAGGTTTGGGGGTTGTGCAAAAATCGCTCCGCTCTTTTGCACAATTAAATCGGCGATACGGTCTGTTCTCGGGACTTTGTGCGGGGCGGTTCGATTCTGCCCTTACTTATCGGCTTTTCTTTGGTATCGCCGATTTAAACGGACGGTTCGTGCGCGGTTCTTGGTGGGGATTTGTGCTGTCGGTTCGTGTGCTTTTTGCGCCTGCGGCGCAACGGGGGCTCTGCCCCCACGCGCTTCGCGCTCCCCTGCAAGGGAAAACCCTTCTGAAGAAGGGTTATTCCCT
>CACZJT010000152.1 GCA_902781565.1 uncultured Ruminococcus sp. | reverse complement strand
TGCAAGGGCTCCTCGCCCTTGACCTCGGCAAGGGGCTAACGCCGCCCCTTGCATCCGGCGTGTTTGTGCTACAGTGTGCCGCTTTCTTTATTTGTGCCTACGGTCAATTTACACTTTCCACACTTCATCTGACGTCCTGCGGCTTCGGCGGAGCGCGTTTCGCTCGCGAAACCGCGTCCGCATAATCGTCCGCGTCAGCGGACACCTTCAATTCCGAATTCCGAATTCCGCATTCCGAATTATCCCGCTCCGCAAATTATGATATATCACCGCATAACAACGCTCCCGAACGCCTTAAACGCTCGGGAGCCTTATCTCCGTATCTGCTGTTGTGTGCTCTCCTGCCGATATCAGCTCTGCTCGAACTCTCCTGTCTCGGCGACTGTTTTGAGCTTTTCGTTCATCTCTTTCAGATAGAAGTTTATCATGTTTCCATACTCTTCCTTGCACTCCGTCCATGTCTCGGATTTTCCGCCCGTTACCATCGTAGCCTGCGTAACGTTCTGGAGGGCGGCGTTCATCTCGCTGGAGATGCCGCTCGAAATGTTGAATACATAGTTGGTCTTGCAGAGATCGAGTATCTCGCGGCGCATATCTACCATTTCCTGAGTCCACTTGTACTCGTTGAGGAAGGTCTCCTCCTTGATGTTCTGAGTGCTGTCAAGGCATACCATAGAACAGTTCAGGAATGCGCCAAGACCCTCGGGATTGGGTGCGTCACGGCACATAACGTAGCCCTCGAAACGGGTGCTGACATAATACTTGTCTCCGTCAGGGTCTTTCGGCATGGGGCAGAACATGATCTCGCCCGCTTCCACGTCGCCGAAAGGCTCCGTTTTCTCGGCGGGAAGCTCCAGCGCCCACAGCCCCACGGGTATGAACAGAGTTTCATATGTTCCGAGACCGTAGCCCGTGGTGCCGTCGCCGCGGGTGTACCAATTGTTCGTAGAGCGGTCAAACATGACGTTCTGCTTGCCCAGCTCATACATGAAGTTCTGCACCTTCTCTATGCGGGGGTCGTCCATATTGTTCACGAGCTGATCGTTCTCGTAGCCTATGATCGGTATGCCGCAGGTCTCGCAGATCGCGTTGGTGTAGCCGTAACCGTCGATACCCGAACGTGTGCCCTCGGTGTCGTTGAACTCCACGCACATATCATAGAATACCTTCCAGTCCCACTTGCCCTCATGATAAAGCTCGGCAGGGTCCTCGAAGCCGTAGTCCTCTATGGTCTTTCTGTTGTAGACGCAGGTATAGCCGGGGGCTAAGTATATCACCGCGATGTACCTCTTGCCGTTGAACTTGAACTGGTTCATGACATCGACGGTATCAGCCCAGAGGTCGGAATCGAAATCCACGTTCGGGATATCGTCCACGGGCGCGAACATTCCCTTTACCGCACCCACGGGGAAGGTATCCATATCCGACGAGGGGAAGAAATCGGGAGAGTTCTTCGACATAACGAGCGTTGCGATGTCGTCGAAGCGGGAGTCCCATGTGGACTGCACCCACTGTATCTTACCGCCGTACTTCTTCTCGAAAAGCTCAATGGCGGGGTCCTTGACAGCGCCCTCGTAGGGGTTGATGTCGTAGTGTGCTATCCACTTGATGGTCTTGTTTTTCAGCTCGTAGTCCTCAAGCTGATCTTCGAGGCTCGCTACCTGCTCCGCCTGTTCCGCGTTCAGCTCCTTGCCCGCGGCGGTGGTAGTTGTAGTCGTATCCGCCGAGGACGAACCCGCGGCGCTCCCGCAGGAGATCATACCGCCCGCAGTCAGAGCCGCGAGAGCCGCCGCAGCTATCCTTTTGGTTTTTCTCATAACTGTTCCCTCCGTAAAAAAGTGCGTTATAGCGTGCTTTATTTTAACCTTTATCATTATAGCACATTACAGCGGGAAAAGTCAATAGTCCGAAAAAATTTTGGTTTCATATATTTATATGTACTAACAAAACACATATATGTCCTCTCATTTCGGCACACAAAAAGCCCCGAAGCGATCCGCTTCGGGGTCAGTTCAGCCGTCAGTAATAATATCCGTCATCATAGCCGTAGCCGTAATCGTAGTTGTAGGTATCGTCGTAGCCGTAATCATAGCCCTGATCTCCCTGGACCTCCTCGGAGCTGCTTTCGGAGGAGCTGTCCATATACTCGGCATATTCCTTCAGGAACTTCTCATTGTCGGGGTTGTTCTTGTAATCGGAGCTTACGTTCAGATATTCCTCAAGGCACTGACCGCTCGCACGCATTTCCTGCGCCGCCTTCTCGCCCACGAAGCGTATGTGCCACGGCTCGTAGGAGTACCCCGTCAGCTTCTCCTTGCCCTCGGGAAATCGAATAATGAAGCCGTAGTCCGCGCAGTTCTGCTCCAGCCACCACGCCTCTGCCGAGCCTATGAACGAAAAATCCGTGGTATTGACATCGAAGGCAAGCCCGCTCTGGTGCTCCGAATGTCCGGGACGCCCCGAGACCTCATCAGCTTCGTCAAGCCCTCTCTCGTAGGCGTACTGTTTGAAAACCTCTTCCTGATCCTCATAGCTTCGGTAATCCGAGCATATCCACAGGGCTATACCGTCGCCCCACGCCGCCGCCGCCATGTTGTTGAAGGCTTCCTGCGCCTCGGGCTGAACGCCCGGCGCAAAGCTCTTTGGCAGACCGAAGGTCTTGTTGACTATCATGATGCCGTCTATATACGTCACACCGTCGATCTGCACCAGTTTGTGACCCACAGCCTCCCCCGCGAAAGGCGAGCTGCCGACTATCGGGGTTTTGGTGTTCTTCTCTATAGGCTCGGAGATATCTTTGAGGTCTTTTGCCGAGGAGCTTTCCGAGCCCGCCGCGCTGACGAACTTAGCTGTCTCCTGCCTGCGCTTCCCGACGTGTATTATTATGGAGCATATGAGGACTATGACGATCACCGCTGCCGCCACGATCATCACCTCTGCGCGGAGCTTGTCCCTCGCCCGCTTGTCGGCTTCCTTTCGGCGTATTTTCGCCAGGCGTATCTGTTCGAGGACAGCTTCGCGGTAATCGTCGCTGTATTCGCCCTCAAAACCGTCGTAGCTGCCGTAGTTATCACGATCACCATTCAATGTCCTCACCCCTCACTCACCGAGAAATTACTACTATTATATCACATTATCAAATAAAAATCAAGTAGAAATTTGCCGATTTCCACAATTGCTGATTTTTTCCATGCGAGTTCACATAAAATTTACAGTCATTGCCGCTTAATCAGACGCACCCGAACCAAAAATATCCTCCGAAAGTACCGTTTTGCGGACTTGTTGAAAACCCGTAATGTTGAAAACCCGCATTTTGAGCAGGGTTTTTAACAGTTTCAACAGAGTTTTCAACGTTTTTAAACGCAAGACCCGCGTTTCAACAGCACTTTCAACACAATGTTGAAAAATCATCGAAAAGGAGCCTGTCGGAAAATGTTGAAAGGTATAAATAAACAAATAATTGAAATAAAATGTACGAACGATGAATTTTTTGAAAAAGCTCTGTTATTTGTTCGTTCGGACAAGGCAGATCTCCCGCAGGCGGTTTTCACAGAGCATTCGGAGGAGCTTTTCGGTGCAAAGGAACGCAGACCCTCGCGGAAGGAGCGTTCCCGCGGGATCGTCCCGCTGCTGCTCATGCTGCTCTCGGCGGCGATACTCCTCACCGCCTGTCTGTACGTGTGGGCTTCGTTCGCGTAAAAAGCGCCCTGCCTTTTCGGGGGCAGGGCGCGGCGTAGTTTCGTCAGATCAAAGTTCGGCTTTGATAGCGGCGAGGAGGTCGGAATATTCATCGAAAGCCTTGAGCTCGGGGTGAGCGGTCTTTATGGCTTCGGTGCTCCTGAACAGGAATCCCGCCTTGGAAGCCTGTATCATAGCGAGGTCATTGAAGCTGTCGCCCGCGGCGATAGTCTCAAATCCGCAGGACTGAAGAGCGCGGACGGTAGTGAGCTTGCTCTTTTCGCAGCGCATTTTGTAATCGGTGATCTCGCCGTTCTCGCCTACTACCAGCTCATTGCAGAAGATAGTGGGCATACCGAGCTTGACCATAAGGGGCTTAGCGAACTGTGTGAAGGTATCGCTGAGGATAAGGGTCTGGCAGCAGCCGCGCAGTTCATCGAGGAACTCCTTAGCGCCGGGCATGGGGTCGATCTTCGCAATGGTCTCCTGTATCTCTTTAAGACCGAGGCCGTGTTCCTTCAGAATTTTGAGGCGATACTTCATAAGAACGTCATAATCGGGTTCATCGCGGGTAGTTTTTTTCAGCTCGGGGATACCGCTTGCCTCAGCAAACGCTATCCATATCTCGGGAACGAGAACACCTTCAAGATCAAGGCAGGTAATTATCATTTTTCTTTCCTCCGTTAAAATGATTTTTTTCGGGTCAAAACTTGCATTTTTATTATACTACATTTCTGCGGGTTTGTAAAGAGCAAAACTGTGTAAAATTTCGTCCCGTTATTCGCGAACTCTTGACATAACGTCCGAAATGAGTTATAATATAGTGTACGGAAAAAAAAGACAAATCATAATTTGTGAGGGTATCTCAATCTTGATGTAGGGGGTACGAACTATGTTCGTACAAGGCTTGCTCCCGCCCCTTTGACGTGCATGATTTTGGTGTAGGGTCGGGGCTTGCCCCGACCTCTTGACCCGAACAACGTTACGTTGTTCCATTTGTGTA
>CACZJT010000151.1:4720-5859 GCA_902781565.1 uncultured Ruminococcus sp. | reverse complement strand
TACTGTCTGGCTGATGCTTTCTTTCTGCGCATATGTATATGTGTAGGTTGTTGCTCCTGTAATCGCAATTTCCGCGCTCGGCGTCGTATCCCAGCTTCCCGCCTTGTAGGTGTCGTTCGGCTTCGTGCCGACCGTCGGAATCTGACTTGCCGCCAGTTTGAGGGTGTCGCCCTCATAACCCGTCAGGGTCACGGTCTTGTCGGCTGTGGTGCCATCGTCCCATTTGCCGTTAGCAACCTTGAAAGTTACTGTCTGGCTGATGCTGTCCTTCTGCGCATAGGTATAGGTGTAGGTCGTATCCGCCGTGATTTCCGTCTCCGTACTCGGTGTCACATCCCAGCTTCCTGCCTTGTAGGTGTCGTTCGGCTTGGTGCCGACTGCCGGAATCTGGTTTGCGGTCAGTTTCAAGGTATCGCCATCATGTCCGGTAAGGGTCACAGTCATGTCTGCTGTTGCAGCATCGCCTTCGCCCTCACGTCAGTTCCTGATTTGTGGACGCATTTGTCGTTTCGGTTGCCTTTACACGCACATAGTAGGTTCCGGGAACGAGACCTGTGATGTCGCTGCCTGTTCCGGCAGTCCAATTCTCGGCATCCGACTTTTTATACTCCATTTCAGTCGTAACGCCGGTGAGCTTTCCGTCATTGTTGTCTGTAGTTGTGCAGTCCGTCGCGGCGGCTGTAGGTGCGTCCGGCGTTGTCTTTGCCGTCGGCGCGGTCAGCGCGATCGCGGCGTCAGCGGTCGGTGTACCTGAAACCGTGATCTGCGTGTAGCTGTCGCGGGTCACTTTTATCCCGCTAACCTCGGCAACACTGTAATTTGTCGGGAAATAATACCCATCGACTGCGGTATAGACCACATCTGCCATAGCACCGGTCAGTCCGGTCTGTTCTGCATCGCCGGAATCCGTGGTTTTGGTCATATTGCTGCCCGGAGTGATGGTCACAGAAACGGTTGGCATTTCAATCACGAAATTTATACTTGAAACACCTTCGAGATATAGACCACTGCCCGAAAGACTTACACTATTAGACGGTGTCCCGTTCCATTTCAGTGTATTGCCGTCCTTTGTCCAGTTACCGCCGTCATAAATCTGACTTGTCTCTATTTCGATACTTGTAAATTTACCTGTAGCTGTA
>CACZJT010000151.1:0-4698 GCA_902781565.1 uncultured Ruminococcus sp. | reverse complement strand
AATTCCATTTCTGCCCGAATCGTTAATTATTGACGAACCCCATGTTACGATTTTGCTTGACGATTCGGCATCGGGAACAGTGATCTCTGTGTTTGCCGTAGGCGTACCAGAAATGGTAACTACCGTATCGCTTGTTCTCTCAACGGTCACGCCGTTTTGTGTATAGGTTTCAAACTCCGGGAAAGCTGCTCCTGTGAGTGCAGTATATGTCACTGTATCCATAGCACCGGGCAGATAGCTTTGTGTCAGTAATCCGCCGCTGCTCTTGGCGTTCGCACCGCCAGTCAGTGTCACGGTAGGATTGCTGAGACTGCCCTCGAAATAAACTCTAACAGCGGAAATTTTCACACCTGAGGTATTTGAAGAACTGATCGTTACCTGCTGTGCGTTAATATCGGAAATCGTTGCATTGCCGTCGAATGTTCCGGCTGAAGCAGATAATGAACTTTTGTTGTTGCCCCAATTGTATGTTAGAACGACCTTTGTAATCGTCTCACCTTTTCGTGCGTTAATGGTCATAGCACCGGATTTACATACTTGCATTCCGCTTTCGGTAGCCTCCAAGTATCCGCATGAAACACTGTAATGCGTACCCGAAATGGTTTTCAATTCAGCAGACGGACTGGCAACAAGTGAGATATTCTCTGATACTTCGTCTGCTGCACTCGCCGTAACAGCCGTATCGAACAGCCCTCTTTCTCCTATAGGCAGACCCTCCACCGAAACACTTAACAGCGTTACCGCACAAACAGCGGCTAATAAACGTTTTCTGTTCATTTTCTCAGCTCCTTTACTTAGCTATAAGCAGCGTTTCGACGTTCGCACCGTTGAGGGGCGTTTCGCCGTCGAGCGCTATTGTCGTTATCTTGATGACCGCGGGATATTCGCCCTCCGCAAGGGGCTTCGTCAGATGTACGTCATAAATGCAGTCGCCCGGCTTCACGTACTTCGACTCGAAGATAGTCTCGTCCTTGTCTTTGAGCGCTATCTCGAACTTGAAGTAGCAGGGGTTCCCCTCGGGATTTAACAGCGCCATCGTGACGTCCTCCGTGTCCTTCGCTATCGTGATAGAGGGGTAGCCCGGTATCTTTATCCCCACCGCTTCACTGCTGTCCGCGCTCTTCGGGACCTCGCCCGTGTACTCGCCCGCGTTCTCGTCAAGCTCCAGCGCGGGCTTCGAGCCCGTGTCGGTCTGAGCCTGTGCCTGCGGCTCTGCGGGGGTCTTGTCCTTACCGCTCACCTTTATCCCGATGAACACCCCCACCGCGATAAGCAGGACGATCACCACAGCCCCGATGATGAGCTGTTTCTTCGTAAATGTAATGCCTTGTTTTTCGTTCAACTTTTATTACCTCCGTCATCTATACCTATTTTCCACAAAAATCGGTGCAAAAATTTTACACTTTATTCAAAATACCCAATAACGGCACTTATCTTTGTGAAAATGATACAGTATTTAAAATACACTACCATAATTATATCACACTTTACACCATTTGTCAAGTCTTCATTGCATTATTTAGCTGTTACAACCAAATAATATTTCGGCAACATTCAGCACGCAAAAGGGCGCACAAAGGTGCGCCCTCACGGTTATTTATCAGCTTGTCGGAGCTATCGCGTAGCTCTCCTTATACGCCGCGTAAAGCTCCCTCGCCGCGTCCTCGGCGTCCGATCTGTCGAACAGCACCAGGTTGCAGGCGTCAATAAAACCATTGTAAAGATCGGCGTTCTCGATCAGGGGATCCATGTGTGAGATATGCTCGTTGTTCTCCATGACAAGGGAGGCTTCGTACTGTATGCCGTCAAGCAGACCCACCTTTCCGAGATACTCCCTCGCGGTACTGCTCACGGGTATGCCCTTTTCCACGCCCTGCAAGTCAGCCCATTCGTGACTGTTGAGCATGAAGTCCAGCAGCATAGCCGCTTCCTTCGGGTGCTCGGTGTCCTTGCTTATCGCGTAAAGCGTAGCGGGCTTCGCATACCAGCCCTCACCGCTCTCCGCGCCTTCCATAGCGGTGTACGGCGCGGCGATGATCTCATAGCCCGCCTTGATAGCGTTTGCACAGTAACCCTGAGCGTCGCTGACCCATGCGACCGTCCCCGCATATGTACCGTCATCGAGTTTCAGCTTCTGATAGTCCTCTATCTTCGGGATAACGTTATCGCCCACGAGCCTGCTGTAGAACTCTATCATGAGCTTAAAGTCCTCCTCGGTGAACTCTATCTCGCTGTTCTCATTAAAGAACCTCCTGCCCGTCATCTGCTCCGCATAGGCGATACAGAACAGCCATATGCTCTTGTCAGCCCCCGAGAGCGCGTAGACCCCGTCGGGGTACATGACCTTCGCGGCTTCAAAATAGTCCTCCCATTCGGTCGGGACGCCCAACCCGTAGCGCTCGTAGACGGTCTTGTTTATGTAGACGGTCTCGGCGTTCATGGCAATGGGTATCGCGTTCAGCACCCCGCCCCGCCTGCCGTAGTCCAGCACCTCCTCGGGGAAGTTGGAGAGGTCAACGTCCTCCGAGAGCTGTTCGAGGTCGTAATAGCCGCTCCCGTCCTCCGAATAGCGTGAGAGCCAGCCCACGTTTATCTGCATGACGTCCGTTTCCGTGCCCGAGATCATACGTATCTGATTTCTCGCCTCGTAGCCCGACCACTCGGAATAGCTGCACTTGACCTTTATCCCGGGGTGAGCCTTCTCGAAGCGCGACACGGCTTCAAGGGTGTATTCGTTTCGGGTGTCGTTGCCCCACCATGACAGGGTGATCTCTGTCTGTACGGTCTGCTCGTGGAGAACTTCCTGCTTCTCGCCGCAGGAGCAAAGTATCATGGCGGCGGAAAGCATAAATGCAGTCAAGCGTTTTTTCATGGTCTCCTGCCGCCTTCCTTCTTGGTATCATCGTAGAAGCTGAAACGATCCTTGCCCTGCTCCTTGGAGATGTAAAGCGCCTTGTCGCCCGCGGCGTAAAGCTCCGTGAAGCCCCTGCCGTCATCGGGGAAGAACGCCGCACCTATGCTCGCGGAGACCTTGCAGCCGTCGCTTTCGCTGATCTCCGTGAAACGCTCCGTCAACTCTGTGCAGCGTTCCGCAACGTAACTCCTGAAAGCGTCTTTATCGGGGATACGCTTGTTTATCAGCACGCAGAACTCGTCGCCGCCGATACGTCCGAGGTAATCATCGTCCGAGAACACCCGACGCATCATCTCGCCCGTGTCCGCAAGCACCTTATCGCCCTTGGCGTGACCGTAGCTGTCGTTTATGCCTTTGAAGTTGTCAAGGTCTATGATGACCAGTGCCCTGTTCTCGGAATCCAGCGATCTGTCAAGGCAGTTGGCAGAGTATTCCTCGAAGGTCAGCTTGTTGAGCAGCCCCGTCAGCAGGTCGTTCTTCGCCTTGGTATCGAGCGCTCCTACCATCTTCTTGACGGGATTTGTCAGCAGATAGGACAGGTAGAAGCCAACCAGCACCGCCGCGAGTGTCGCCGCAAGACCGGTCATGTTTATGTACCGCGTCATCTCGTTTTTTTCGGCAAGTATCACATCTGTCGGTATGGAACAGATAACGTACCAGTCGCCGCTCTTGTTCACCGAAATGAGGTAATCGTCGTCCATGAATGAAGCGGAGGACTGTCCCCTTATACGTATCCTGATGCTTTCGGGAACGGCATTGCCTATCTCGCTGTTATCCTCGGAGTACAGGATATCATAGTCCTGATTCACGAGCCTTACTTTCATATCGCTGAGGGTCTCGGGATTGTCGAAGACCTGCTCCAGCTCGTGGGAATAGAAGGAAATGACCAGCACCGCGTGCTCATGTACCTTCTTGACGTAGTATATGCGTCTGAAATCGCCGCCGTAGCCCGTGAACCAGCCGTCGTCGGTCCTGGGACGGGTTATCATAGAATACAGTTCGGAAAATATCTTATCCCCGAAAAGGGCGCTCGTGGCGTTGGATATCTTGCCGACGGTGCGGTTGTTGATGTAGACTATACCGTAATCGACAAAATTCTCCATGATGCAAAGGCTGTAGAGCTTATCGGTGATGACCTTCTCGGTGTTGATGGATTCGTACTCGTCATTGTTCGGGTCGGAGGCGTCGTAGGTGTAGGCGCTCTGCTCACCGAAAGCAAGAGTAGCGATGTTCTCCATGCGCGAGATATAGCCGTCCAAATTCAGCTTCATCTGTACGTTCAGCGACGAAGTGAGCGAGAGCACCTTGTTTTTCAGCACCTCGTCCGTCTTTTTCACGGCAAGCCTTGTCACTATCGTCACCGAAGCGACAACTATCAGCGCATAGCCTATTATCATGAAGACCTGTACAAGTCTGATACGCGAAAGGCTTTTTCTGCCCCGATCTTTTTTCGACATACAGTTTCTCCTTCTGTGGAAGTACCTTATCATATATATGGTATATTATAACACAATTTTCCGCATTTGTAAAGAGCTTATTGTAAAAAAAGTCAAATGATCCATAACAGAGCCGCGTTTTGGCGGGCGGTACTCCACAGGTCGGAATTTTTTTCGGGGACCATGCACCCTTGCAGTTATAATGAGGGTATTATTTATAAAGGCGTTCGCGCTCTCGGGAAACAGACCCTAATACTAATCCCTAAAAGAACAGCAGACAAATCTCGGCACTGACGGCTCATCACTCGTCGTCAAGCTCCCTTGCAGGGCGTCAGCCCAACTGCGGTC
>CACZJT010000150.1 GCA_902781565.1 uncultured Ruminococcus sp. | reverse complement strand
CTCCCTTGCAGGGCGACAGCCCAACTGCGGTCGCTTTCCTTGATTGCTGAGCCGTCAGCACCGATCTTTGTCTACTAACCTTTTAGGAATTAGTATAAAAATGCAGGGCGGGGGCGGCTGTACAAACTCTGTTTGTACCATCGCGTTGGTGCAGCTCCCGCCTTTTTTTGCGGGGACGTTCCCGCAAAGAAAAAAGCGGCGCTCTCTCTGACGGGGAGCGCCGCTTCTTTTGTACGCTTATGCACCGAAGTGCTTGTTGAGCTTAGCTACCAGCTCATCGGGGGAAACACCGTGTACCTCGCAAGCCTGTTCCACGGTCTCTCCGCGGGAGGCGGGGCAGAACAGACAGTGCATACCCATTTCCATGAAGTATTCCGCGGTAGTCTCGTCCGCGTCCATGATGTCGCCGATAACGGTGTCCTTATCAACTTTGAATGCCATTGTAAAGCACCTCGCTTTCTGTTTATCATTCATAAATTTATATATCGGAATACGCGAAACTTGTGCAATGCAACAAAATCGCGCATTTCCGGATATTATCTGTAAAGAAAAGCATTTTCATTCGTCTAACTTAATGAAGGGGGTGATAAGGTGGACAGCGATTTCCGAAAGATATATGAGGAATACAGCAGACCGCTGTACCTGTTCATTCTGCGGCTGTGCGGGAATGAACAGCTTGCAAAGGATATTTTGCAGGACACCATGCTCAAGGCTATGATGAACGCCGACAGCTTCAGGGGCGGCTGTTCGGTCAAAACGTGGCTCTGCACCATAGCGAAGAATCTTTATTACGATCATCTGAAAAAAGGAGACAGCGCTCTGCTCCCGCTCGAAGCGGCTGCGGAGACAGCGGATAATGATGATATAGAAAAGAGGATCGCCGATAAAGACCTTGCGCTCGGTATCCACAAGACCCTGCACAGGCTCGATGAGCCCTACCGTGAGGTATTCACTCTGCGGGTGTTCGCCGAGCTCGGGTTCCCCGAGATCGGAGGGGTGTTCGGAAAAAGCGGGAACTGGGCAGGCGTAACATTCTACCGCGCAAAACAGAAACTTATGAAAATGCTGAAAGATGAGGGATTATTATGAGAACGAAAAAAAATGAGATAAGCTGCAACATTGTCATCGACCTTATGCCGCTTTACAAGGAGGGCATATGCAGTGATGAGACCCGCGCATTCGTGGAGGAACATCTGCGGGATTGTGCGGACTGCCGCAGGCTCGCTGGCGATATAGATATGAACACCGCCGTGCCCGATACTGCCGTTCCCGATGAGATCGAGACGTTCAAAAAGGTGAGCAGAAAAATGCGCTCCACACGATTCATGAAGGCTATGGCGGTCGTGTTCTGCATTGCGTTTGCGGCGTTCGCCTGCCTTAACATCGTGTGGCTCGCGGTCAAATACCTGCCCTACCGCAGTCTTGCAAAGGATATGACAAGAATGGATTACGGCAAGGGCACAGGTTATTCATCGACCTCAAACGGGTACACCTACCGCGCCAAAATGCCGGGCTACCTGGGATTTGAGGGAGGCTTCCTGAGCATAGAGCCGGAGGGCACCGAAAGCGTCATCGTGCTCGATGACGGCGGTATACAGTTCGTGGACAGCAAGGGCGCACATTGCTCGCTGTTCATCTGGAACGCGGAGAGCCGTACAAAGCCTGCCGAATACGGTCTGTTCATCGAAACGGAAAACGGCGAAAGGATCTTTCAGCTCATGATAGACAGCTCGCTGAACTATATCCCTCACGAGGACGACACGCCCGAGAGCATTGAGACTGCCCGCGCACTTATAGAGGCGAACCGTGAGGAGGCAGCCGGTCTTATGAGAGCTGCCGCCGACAAGTGGGGTGACGCACTCGCTCACTGAGCGGGTATCCGTGATCGTATACACTTTTAGTATTATAACTCATTCCCCGAAAAAAATCAAGTACCCGAATGCAAATTTCGCCAAATTATCATATATTTATATACTGTTTTCCCCCGATGAAAAAAATTCACGGATAATATGGGAATTATTATGAAAATGCTCCGAAAAACGGTTGACAAGACGGGAAAAATTGTGTACAATATAGTTATGAACGCATTTCCCTGAATGGGTGTGCGCTGTCAATATTTCAATACGGAGGTAAGAAAAATGGCTGAATTTTTTGCGAATATCCCGAAGATACCCTATGAGGGTCCCGCTTCGACCAATCCGCTTGCATTCAAATACTATAACCCCGATGAGGTGATCTGCGGCAAGCCCATGCGCGAGCACCTGAAATTCGCGCTCTCATGGTGGCATACTATGGGCGGCGACGGCACCGATATGTTCGGTGTAGGCACTGCCGACAAGAGCTGGGGCGAGACCGATCCCGAAAAACGCGCTATTGCTAAAGTAGACGCGGCTTTCGAGATCATGGACAAGCTCTCCATAGACTACTACTGCTACCACGACCGCGACCTCTCCCCCGAGTACGGCTCGCTGGCGGAGACCAATGCGAAGTTCGATAAGGTAGTTGCATACTGCAAGAAGAAGCAGGCTGAAACGGGCAAGAAGCTCCTCTGGGGCACCGCGAAGTGCTTCGATCACCCCCGCTATATGCACGGCGCGGGCACTTCTCCCTCTGCCGATGTATTCGCTTACGCGGCGGCTCAGATAAAGAAGGCTATCGAATCCACCGTTGAGCTGGGCGGCATGGGCTATGTTTTCTGGGGCGGACGTGAGGGCTATGAGACCCTGCTGAACACCAACATGGGTCTGGAGCTGGACAACATGGCTCGCCTCATGCACATGGCTGTTGATTATGCGCGTTCCATCGGCTACAAGGGCGATTTCTACATCGAGCCCAAGCCCAAGGAGCCTACCAAGCACCAGTATGACTTCGACACCGCTACCGTTATCGGCTTCCTCCGCAAGTACGGTCTTGACAAGGACTTCAAGATGAACATTGAAGCCAACCACGCCACCCTCGCACAGCACACCTTCCAGCATGAGCTGAGAGTTGCCCGCGACAACGGCTTCTTCGGCTCCATCGACGCGAACCAGGGCGACCCGCTGCTCGGCTGGGATACCGACCAGTTCCCCACCAACGTTTACGATGCTACCCTGTGTATGTATGAAGTCCTGAAAGCCGGCGGCTTCACGAACGGCGGTCTGAACTTCGACTCCAAGGCTCGCCGCGGCTCCTTCACTCCCGAGGACATCTTCTACAGCTACATCGCGGGCATGGACACCTTTGCACTGGGTCTGCGTGCGGCGATAAAGCTCATCGAGGACGGCAGAGTTGACAAGTTCGTCGAAGAGAGATACGCGAGCTGGACTACCGGCATAGGCAAGGACATCATCGACGGCAAGGCTACGATGGCAGACCTCGAAAAGTACGCTCTCGAAAAGGGCGAGGTAACGGATTCCCTCGGCTCGGGCAGACAGGAAATGCTCGAAAGCATACTCAATCAGGTCATCATGAACGTTTGATAAGGCGTTCGAGTATATCGTCCACAGACATAACAAAGCGGCAGACCCCTCAGGGGTGCGCCGATATAGAAGTTTTTAGGATTTGAAGATAAGGTTGCGTAACCTATGCGGTTACGCAGCCTTTCTCTTTTTGTCGTACTTCATACTGTCAGCAACGGCAGTCGCTACGGCAACATCGAAACGATAGTGAATCTCGATCTCCTGTGTGCGATGACCACTGCTCTTATCGGGAGCGTGTACGACAATCTTACTGATAAGTTCATGCATGATCTCAGGTGTCAACTCAGTAATATGCTCATACTTCTGTACTGCCTGAATGAATGCAGTTACATCGGAGGACTTCTGCTCTGCCGTTTCGATGTATGAGGTCAGCTCGGTAACAGTTGCTCTGAGCTTCTTCTGCTCGTCCTCATATCCCGCCGACATCATAGAAAAGCGTTCATCAGAAATCTTGCCCGATACGTTATCTTCATAAAGTCGTGTGAAAAGCCTGTCCAGTTCAGCAATACGCTTTTCAGCCTGTTTCATGGCTTTCTTTGCTTTGGCAAGCTCCGAGGTCTGTTTCTGTGCGGAATTGTCCATAGCTGCCTGGATAAACTCTGCTTCATTCTCCTTGACAAAGGCAACCATCTTGTTAAGCTCACCGAGGACGATCTCTTTCAATACAACCGTTCTGATGAAATGTGCCGAACAGGCATTTTTGTCTGAGGAGTATGTTGAGCATTTCAGATGCTCCTGATCTTCTGTCAGGCTCGTTGCTCGGCACAGATACATCTTCTTTCCGCAGTCTGCACAGTAGACCATACCCGAAAATGGATTGACTTTCTCGTGTTTAGTCGGTCGGCGCTTATGTTTGCGAAGTTCCTGCACCAAGTCAAACTGCTCTTGCGTCACGATAGGCTCATGTGTGTTCTCAAATATAAGCCATTCTTCCTGCGGATTACGGATAGTCTTTTTGATTTTATACGACTTCTTGCGTGTCCTGAAATTAACAGTATGCCCAACATATTCAAGGCGGTCAAGAATGTGACCTATGGTCTTGCCACTCCAGCGATGCAGCTTTGCATTCTTATGACCATTATCTCTCCCCTGTGACAGAGCGTATGCGGTCGGAGTGGGGATACCTTCTTGCGTCAAAATACGAGCAATCTGAGAAGGATCGTATCCGTCAATACAAAGGCGGAAGATCTTACGAACCACTTCGGCAGGCTCATCGTCAATCACCCACAGGTTCTTATCCGTTTCCGAAGGTTTGTAGC
>CACZJT010000149.1 GCA_902781565.1 uncultured Ruminococcus sp. | reverse complement strand
CGTTAGCCCCTTGCCGAGGTCAAGGGCGAGGAGCCCTTGCAGGGGAGCGCGAAGCGCGTGGGGGCGGCGCCCCCGTTGCGCCGCAGGCGCAAGAAACACAGCTGCCCAAAACCGCAAAACGTACCCGAGAAACGCAAGCCCGAAAGTCTAAGTTAAATCGGCGATACCAAAAAATGTGCAGTAAGGGCAGAAACGACCAAATCAAGCCAACGTCCCGAGAACAGACGTATCGCCGATTTAATTTCACGAAACAGCGAAGCGTATTTCGTGAAACCCCATACCCGCCGTCAGGCGGGCAAAAACGCCATCCGACCCGATAACGCCCCCGCCTGCCTTGCGGCAGGTTTGGGGGTTGTGCAATAATCGCTCCGCTCTATTGCACAATTAAATCGGCGATACGGTCTGTTCACGTTACTTTGTACGGGCGGTTCGTTTCTGCCCTTACTTATCGGCTTTTCTTTGATATCGCCGATTTAACTTTCGGGCTTGCGTTTCTTGGGTGCGCTTTGACTTGTCGGGACGTGTGCCGCTCCCCTGCCTAAGGGCTCCTCGCCCTTAGGAATCCTCGCCAGCCTCGCGCGGCTGGACCCGCTGTCTGTGCTACAGAGAGCTTCTTCTTTTTATTTGTGCTTGCGGTCATTTTACACTTTCTAAATCATGCGGAGCGAAGCGACCGCATAAACGTCCGCCGCAGGCGGACACCTTCAATTCCGAATTCCGCATTCCGCATTCCGAATTCCGAATTCTGCATTCTGCATTCCGCATTCCGAATTACCTTACCGGGAGGTCTTTTTATGAAATATACAGTCGGCGAAATTTATGACTTTATCGACGGGTTCGCGCCATTCTCCTTGCAGCAGAGCTACGATAACAGCGGTATCTGTGCGGGCAGCCGCAGTATGCCCGTGTCTAAGGTGCTTACCACCCTCGATATCAACTCCGCAGTCGCGGAGGAAGCCCGCGAAAAGGACTGCGAACTCGTGCTCTCTCACCACCCCGTTATCTTCCGCCCCCTCCGTACCCTCTCTCCCGATGACCCCGCCGTTAAACTCGCGGTGTACGGTATCGCCGCTCTCTGTATGCACACAAGCTACGACAGCGCCACGGGCGGTATGAATGACCTCCTCGCCCAAAAACTCGGTCTGTCCGTCATCGAACCCCTCGCATTCGATGAGGGCAAACCCATAGGCTACGTCTGCACGGCTCAGACTGCGCTCTCCCCCGCCGAGCTCGCAGGGCGCTGTAAGACCGCCCTCGGCTGTAAGGTCGTGCGCTTTACCGACTGCGGTGAGCCTTCCGACCGTATCGCCGTATGCTCGGGCAGCGGCGGCGGCTTCGTCAAAAATGCTATGGCTAAGGGCTGCGGCGCCCTCGTCACCGGGGACGTCAAGCACTCCGATTTCGTCCTCGCCGCCGACAGGGACTTCTGCCTTATCGACGCGGGTCACTTCCACACCGAAAATATCTTCCATGAGGACATCGCCCGCCGCCTTAAAGAACGCTTCCCCGACCTCACCGTTATACGCTCCGAAGCCTTCACCGACCCCGTGACGGTCATCTGACCCCCCGTGATTTGTAAAAATTCGACATATTCCAGCAGTCATTTTTATCTGTAAAGTACAATTTTTACTAAGCCCTTTACAAATCCGAAATAAAGTGCTATAATGATTACAAGTATAATTATGAGCCGATAGGCGCGAAAACTGCGGCGTTCATCGGCGGCGGAGGTGTCGGTAATGGGTGAAGCACTCAAAAAGAAGCTCATAGGCGTTTGTCTTTCGACCGTAAACGAGGAGGACAGATTCAGCTTTATCGACGCGCTGAACGAATGCGCAAAGGCGCGGGGCTTCTGCCTCATGGTGTTCAACTCCTGCACCGACCTCTACGAGCGCGAGAACCTCAACAACGAGGGCGAGATGTCGGTGTTCAGGCTCATTCCCTACGATATGCTCTCGGCGATGGTAGTTTTCCCCTACTTCCTGTATAACGAAGCCGTCACCGAAGAGGTGGTGAGCGAGTGCTTCAAGCGGGATATCCCCGTCGTTTCGATCGACAAGCCCCTCGAAGGGTGCATAAACTTCTCCTTCACCTACGCGGATTCCTTCGAGCAGATATGCGAGCACGTCGTCACGGTACACGGCGCGAGGAAGCTCCTCATGCTCGCGGGTATCAAGGGCAACCGCTTCTCCGATGAGCGTATCGGGGCTTTCAGACGCACCCTCGAACGCCACGGGATAGAGTATTCCGACGACCTGGTGGGCTACGGCGACTTCTGGGATATGCCCTCGAAGCTGACCCTAAAACGCTGGTTCGAGGAGGAAAAGCGCGAGATACCCGACGCCATCATCTGCGCCAACGATTCAATGGCGCTTGCGGTAAGCAACTACCTGCAAAGCAGGGGGTACCATATCCCCGACGACTGCATAGTTACGGGCTTCGACGGCGTTGAGCAGTCTAAGATGCACATTCCCGCGCTGACTACCTGCCGTCAGGACTTCGACGGCATGGCGGAAAAGATATTTGAATCCCTCGAAAAGCGCTCCCGCGGGGAGGAGGTCGTGAGCCACACCGAGATACCCTTCAAGCCCATCATAAGCCAGTCCTGCGGCTGTAAGAAGATATCCCACGACAGCGTGAACATAACGGTGCAGTCCTTAGTGGAGCGTATGCGCCTTGCGAACGAGCGCCAGGTCATGATGTGCGAGATGCAGACCCATATCTCGAATATGTCCTCGATAACCGACCTGCCTAAGCTCCTGATCGAAAAATTCAGCTTCCCGACCATATACCTCGCCGTGAACGAGGACATCTTCCGCGCCCCCGATTTCGGCACATACCACAAGGGCGACAAGGCTTTCAGCGACTTCTGCAAACTGCTGTTCGCCCGCTGCGACCGAACGGACTACGAGCCGCGAACGGTATCGCGGCACTCCCTCGTCGGCGACCTTACGCCGCTCCTCGATAACGGCGAGCCGATGATAGTAAGCTGTATGCACTTCCTCGACCTGGTGCTGGGCTACTGCGTTTTCCAGCCGCCCATAACCTACGACGATTACGGAAAGCTGCACTCCTTCATGAACGCGCTGGACGCCTCCCTCGGCATCTTCCACAGCCAGATGCAGATAAAGTCCATAAACTCGCGGCTCGTGAGCGTGAACAACGAGCTGGAGCGGCTCTACGTACACGACAGCATGACGGGGCTTCTGAACCGTCAGGGCTTCTACCGCAATTTCAGCGCCCAGGTCGATGAGCACCTGACGGCGGCGGTGCGGGACAGGAACCGCGTCCCCGTGAGCGTGTGCTTCATCTCGGCTGATTTGGACGGGCTGAAATACATAAACGACAACTTCGGGCATTTAGAGGGCGACAATGCCATAGTGACAGTGGGACACGCGCTTTTGGCGAGCGCCATGAACTGCGAGGTCTGTGCGAGGTTCGGCGGCGATGAGTTCACGGTGGCGGGAGTTATCCCGACGGACGACACCGAGAAGTATTTCGAGGGCTTCGTGAAGCGCTTCAAGGAGTACCTGAGCGAGTACAACCGCTCCTCCTGCAAGCCCTACAAGGTAGAATCGAGCATAGGCTGCTACGCCGAGCCGCTGAGGGGCGCGGTCAACAGCGACCACATGATAAAATTCTCCGACGACCTCATGTACGAGAACAAGATACAGCGGAAAAAGAACAGGGCGTGAGCAGGGGCGCACGTTTTGTTTGGCAGGCGTTGTTTGCGGGCACACCCGCGTTAGGTGGGGACAAGCCCTGTACGAACATAGTTCGTACCCCCTACACAAAAACGTGCGGGTTTACCGCATTATGTCTTATAACGCACACCCGTTTCGTTTTGCGGGGCAGGCGGAAAAATTTACTTTGCAGAGAAAGACCTCACGACCGACACCCGTGAGGTCTTTTATGTATCTGCAACTCCGAGAACATTTATTCCTTCTACTTCTATTATACCACGTAATCGCCGATCTGTCAAGAGCCTCAGAACATTATTTTGCGGCTCTCTGTTATTATTTGTGATCCGATACACGGCAGACCACAGACGAATTTTTCGGCAAACGGTTGATTTTTCCCCCGATATGTGCTATAATAGCTATATCATATCTTTGCGAAAGGAACGATAGCAATGGCAAAGCAGAAAAGCAGGAACAAAAAGAGAAAAAGCCCCTACGGGAACCCCGAAAGGGCTAAGACCGTCAGCCCCTCCCTCGTGGAGGACGAGAAGATACGCGAATCCATAGACCCGCCCGTGCGCCGCTCGGGGAGCGATAAGCCGCTTTTCATGCGGATAGTAATGCTTGCGATAGCGGCTGTCATGATACTCGGCATCGTGGTGGGAGCAATCGCGGGGAATGCGGGGGCGTTCTTCTGATGGTACACATAGGCAACAGCTGGGACGACATCTTAGCCGATGAGTTCCGCTCGGAGTATTACCTGCGCCTTCGGGAGTTCCTCAAATACGAGTACGCCCACTACGACGTACACCCCGATATGTACGACATCTTCAACGCCTTTAAATACACCCCCTATGAGAACGTCAAGGCGGTCATCATCGGGCAGGACCCGTACCACGGCAAGGGGCAGGCTCACGGGCTGTGTTTTTCGGTGAAGAAGGGCATTCAGCCGCCGCCCTCTCTGCAAAACATCTTCAAGGAGCTGTACAACGACCTGGGGATAGTCCCGCCGCCGCATGGGGAGCTTACCTCATGGGCGGAGCAGGGGGTAATGCTCCTGAACACTGTGCTGACGGTGCGGGAGGGTCATGCGAACTCACATCGCGGCAAGGGCTGGGAGCAGCTCACCGACGCCGTTATCCGCAAGCTGAACGAAAGGGACACACCGACGGCGTTCATCATGTGGGGCGGGAATGCGAAAACGAAGTCCATGCTCATCACGAACCCGATACACGGAAAGTTCATGGCGGCGCACCCGTCGCCGCTCTCGGCGTACAACGGATTTTTCGGCTGCCGGCATTTTTCGGCAGTCAATGATTTTCTGAGAGCGAATGGCATAGAGCCGATAAACTGGAGGATAAAGTGAATTCGGAATTCGGAATGCGGAATGCGGAATTGAAGGTGTCGCTACGCGACGGATATGCGGTCGCTTCGCTCCGCATGATTTAGAAAGTGTAAATTGACCGCAAGTGAAATAAAAAGAAGAAGCTCTCTGTAGCACAGACAGCGGGTCCAGCCGCGCGAGGCTGGCGAGGATTCCTAAGGGCGAGGAGCCCTTAGGCAGGGGAGCG
>CACZJT010000148.1 GCA_902781565.1 uncultured Ruminococcus sp. | reverse complement strand
ATTTTACACTTTCTAAATCATGCGGAGCGAAGCGACCGCATATCCGTCCGCCGCAGGCGGACACCTTCAATTCCGCATTCCGCATTCCGAATTCCGAATTATTCCCCCCCTGCCAAATTATGATTTATCTGCTCTTATTTTCCCCACAAGGAGGACTTTGATGAAGACACTTTCACACGGTATCTATACGGGCGAACGTGCGCTTTTCGGCGGACGGGAACTTGTTATCTCTCACGGCATTTTCGAGGACGGCGAATCGCCCCTCAAACACAGCCGCGATATCTTAGCGGAACATACCGAATTTCGCTGGAAATATCCCCTCTGGTACAGCCGTGATATCACCGTCAAAAACTGCCGCTTTGCCGAGGGCGCCCGCGCGGGGATCTGGTATACCGATGATATCTCGGTGTCCGATACCGCTTACGACGCCCCAAAGGGCTTCCGCCGCTGTAACGGTCTTGCCCTCGAAAATGTTACTATCCCCAATGCCCTCGAAACGCTCTGGAAATGCCGCGATGTACGCATGAAAAACGTCACCGCCGCAGGGGATTACCTCGCTATGGACTGCGACGGCATGGAGATAGACGGACTGACCCTCGACGGGAATTACGCCTTCGACGGCGCTAAAAACATCACTATCCGCAATTCACGGCTCGTCACCAAGGACGCCTTCTGGAACAGCGAGAACGTTACCGCCGTCAACTGCTTCATCGAGGGCGAATACCTCGCCTGGAACTCAAAGAACTTAACGCTCATAAACTGCACCGTCAAGAGCCTTCAAGGGCTCTGCTTCGTTGAGAACCTCGTGATGAAAAACTGCCGCACCGGGGACACTACCCTCGCATTCGAGTATTCCACCATTGATGCCGAGATCACGGGCGGCATAGACAGCGTGAAGAACCCCTCGGGTGGCACGCTCACCGCCGACAGCATAGGTGAGCTTATAATGGAAAGCGACCGCGTGGACGTTTCGGCGACTAAGATAAACATAAGGGAGGAAGTAAAATGACATACGACTTCGATAATGCCCTCAGCCGCCGACACACGGATTCCCTCAAATGGGACGTTGGGTCGGGTGAGCTTCCCATGTGGGTAGCCGATATGGACTTTCCCACCGCTCCCCCCGTCATCGAAGCGCTGAAAAAACGCGCAGAGCACGGGGTCTTCGGCTACAATATCATTCCCGATGAATGGTACGGCGCATACATCGGTTGGTGGAAAGACAGGCACGGCATAGAGTACCGCCGCGAGGAGCTTATCTTCGCCACGGGGGTGATACCGATAATTTCGAGCTGTGTTAGAAAGCTCACTACCGCGGGGGAAAACGTGCTCATCATGACCCCCGTGTACAATATCTTCTTTAACTGCATACGAAACAACGGCAGGAACGTCGCCGAGTTCCCGCTTGACTATGACAGGGAGAGCGGCGGGTATTCCATAGACTTTGACGCATTAGGGAAAGCCCTCGCCGACCCGCAGACCTCGCTGATGATACTCTGCGACCCCCACAATCCCATCGGAAAGATATGGGACAGGGAAACGCTTGCTAAGATAGGCGAGCAGGCTTATGATAACGGCGTGACGGTGATATCGGACGAGATACACTGCGACCTCACCGACCCCGATATCGGGTACGTTCCCTTTGCCGCCGCTTCGGAGAAGTGCCGCGATAACTGCGTGGTATGCATGGCGCCCACAAAGGCTTTTAATATCGCGGGCTTGCAGACCGCCTGCGCCGCCGTCCCGAATACGCGGCTCCGCCACAAGGTATGGCGGGCGCTCAACACCGATGAAGTCGCGGAGCCCAACAGCTTTGCGGTGACGGCGGCAATTGCGGCATTCACAGAGGGCGGCGAGTGGCTCGACGAGCTTCGGAGCTATATCTATCGGAACAAGCTGCAAGTCGGCGAGTTTGTCCGCAGGGAGCTTCCCCGCGTGCGGCTCATACCCTCCCAAGCGACTTATCTTCTCTGGCTCGACCTCACGGACTACGGTATGTCCTCAAAGGCTCTGCAAAAGCATATCCGCGAAAGCACGGGGCTGTACCTCTCGGACGGCAGTATCTACGGCAAGGGCGGCGAGGGCTTCCTCAGAATGAACATCGGCTGTCCCCTCGCTTACGTTGACGACGGACTTAACAGGCTCAAAAAGGCTCTTGACGCTCTTGAACACGTATGACCGCTCTGTATGACTTTACGGGCGCACGGAAACCTAAAGGTTTCTTAGGTGCGCCCCTACTCTGACCTGCGGTCACATGAGGTCGGGGCAAGCCCCGACCCTACCGTTTTATGTGTTGTGCCGACCAAACAAAACGCCCCTGCCGTTTCTCTCACGGCGGGGGGCTTGCGCTCATACAATATAAAAAGACCCGTTCCGACAAACTTCGCATGAATAAACGGCGCGTAAGTCGGGAAAGATATAGATAACATCATGCATATAAGGAGCGATTCAAAATGAGCGTACACAGAGGAGAGATATATTACGCGGATCTCAGCCCCGTTGTCGGGTCGGAGCAGGGCGGCATACGTCCCGTACTTATCGTGCAGAACGATGTGGGGAACCGTCATTCCCCCACGGTCATCGCCGCCGCTATCACAAGCCGCCGCGATAAAGCAAAGCTGCCCACCCACATCACAGTCAACAGCGGGAGCAGCGGTCTTGCGAAGGATTCAATAATCCTGCTGGAGCAGATACGGACCCTCGACAAGCGCCGCCTGCGGGAGCGCATGGGAGAGCTCGACCCCACCTCCATGAACGCGGTGGATTCGGCGCTGTCGGTGTCCTTCGGGCTCAACGGCTGAAACTGTTTCACTGACCTTGCAGAACGGTTTTCGATGAAACGAGTTACGAACCAAACCCCGATAAAACGGGCGCACACATAGGTGCGCCCCTACATAAAACACGTTATCTGTAAGACCGATCTCTGTGTTTCATCGCGGCATGAGCTTTGCGGCTCATGCCGTTTTCTTCCTGAAAACGAACAGCTTGCTTATGATGTAGTTCAGGATTATCGTTACGACCGAGACTATGATCTTCGCTATCATGGCGTTTATGCCTATGCCCTTGGTGCAGATGTTCAGCAGGATATTCTCCACCAGGAGGGTAAAGAGCCTTCCCGCGCAGAAGGCGGCGCACTCCTTCATTATCGCAGAAGCCCCCGTCACGCGGCTGTCGAACACCCATATGCGATTAGTGACGTAGGCAAATATGACCGCGACTATCCACGAGATGATATTCGACACCTGCGCGTCAAGGTCTATCGTCAGCCCGAGTATCTTTGCTTCGCCGAGGTCGAGCATGGCTATCGGTATGGCAAAGAAGATTATCGCCACAAGGGTCGTACACCCGCCGAAGAACAGGTACAGTAACATCTCCTTGTGTTCCTTATAAAACGGCTCGAAGCGTTTGAGGAAGCCGAGGGACATTATCCTGTCAAAGATATCTGGCTTTTTTTCAATTTCCATTTTTCTTTTTCATTTCCTTTCCTGCTGACGGGTATCATTTCGCGAGGAAGCGTTCAAGGCTCTCCATCGCCCATTCTGCGTGTTTCGCGCCGTGTTCGTAGAGCCGCATGAGCTTGCGCTTGTCGTTCTCGGTGCGTCCGACGATGTATTTTTCCTTGGGGCTGAAAACAAAGACCTTGCCCTCCTGCCTGAGCCTTTCAAGCTCGGCGGACTGCTTGTTATAGCGCTCGGCGCGAGTACGGAGCAGATCGCAAAATTCGGGGTAGTTCTTGTAAGCGGCGGTCAGCAGCGGGAGGGTCGGTTCGTCCTGCTTCTGATATCCCCTCTGACGGGTGACTATGACTATGAGCTTATCGCAGCCGTCAGCAAGCGCCCGTTCGTAAGGTATCGAGTCCGAGATACCGCCGTCCATGTAGAGCCTTCCGTCTATCTCTATAGGCGGGAACAGCAGCGGCAGGGCGCAGCTTGCCCGAAGTGCCATAAATTTCCTATCGCTGCGATCCAAGTCCATATAGACAGGTTCGCCGGTTATAAGGTCGGTAAGACCTGCGATGACCCGTGCGGGGTTGTTTTTAAGAGCCTCGAAGTCAAAGAACAGCAGTTCGTTCGGCACCTTGTCGAATACGTAATCGAGGTTATAATAGCTTCTGTTTGCGGGGTCGAGCAGGTGAGGTGCCCCGAAGTATTCGGGAGTGCAGTAGAAGTCCTCGATGAGTTTTTTGTTTCTCTCGTGCTGCATAGAGCAGTAGGACACTCCGAAGGCTATCCCTGCCGACACTCCGAGGAAGTAATCGGCGACAACTCCTTTAGAGAGCAGCATATCCAGCACGCCCGCGCTGTAAACGGTACGGCTGGCGCCGCCCTCCGCGACGATTCCGAGCATAATGTTTCTCCTTTCAGTATGCAAAATCATAACCGTTGGCACGTCCCTAAAATGACATCGAAACACCCCAAGAAGTGGGATTCCAAAGGGGCTCTGCCCCTTTGGCAGGGTTTGGGGCAGAGCCCCATTTAAATCAAGCGGCGCACATAATGTTACGTTACGCACGCTTTGTGCGCCGCTTGCTCTTCCTTTGTGCGATGTGAGCGGAGCGAACGAGCCCAGCCCTGAAGGGCTTTCGGTTTGCCTGCCTGACGGCAGGTTTGGGGGTTGTGCAAAAATCGCTTACGCTCTTTTGCACAATTAAATCGGCGATACGGTCTGTTCTCGGGACGTTGGCTTGATTTGGTCATTTCTGCCCTTACTGCACGTTTTTCTTGATATCGC
>CACZJT010000147.1 GCA_902781565.1 uncultured Ruminococcus sp. | reverse complement strand
GCGTATAACGGAGCGCTTAGCGGCGCATAGCGCCGCCCGCCGTCAAAGACGGCGGATTGCAAATCGTTATTACGATTTGCAATAGCGCGTAGTATAACAATTAAATGATACAATCTATATACTTTGGAGGAAAGAAAAATGACAGTATTCGAGGAACTCAAAAGACGCGGACTTATCGCACAGCTCACCGACGAAAAGGAGATCGAGGAGCTTGTGAACAACGGAAAGGCTACATTCTACATAGGCTTCGACCCCACCGCCGACAGCCTGCACGTAGGTCACTTCATGGCACTCTGCCTTATGAAGCGTCTGCAAATGGCGGGCAATAAGCCCATAGCTCTGCTTGGCGGCGGAACGGGCATGATAGGCGACCCCTCGGGAAAGACCGATATGAGAAAAATGCTCACCAAAGAGACCATTCAGCACAACGTTGAATGCTTCAAAAAGCAGATGAGCCGCTTTATAGACTTCTCGGACGGCAAAGCTATGGTCGTGAACAACGCCGACTGGCTGCTCGACCTCAATTACGTGGACGTGCTCCGCGAGGTGGGCGCACACTTCTCGGTAAACAAAATGCTGACCTTCGAGTGCTACAAGCAGCGCATGGAGCGCGGGCTCACATTCCTTGAATTCAACTACATGATAATGCAGAGCTACGACTTCTACAAGCTCTACACCGACTACGGCTGCAATATGCAGTTCGGTGGCGACGACCAGTGGGCGAATATGCTGGGCGGTACGGAGCTTATCAGAAAGAAGCTCGGCAAGGATGCCTACGCCATGACCATAACCCTCCTGCTCAATTCCGAGGGCAAGAAAATGGGCAAGACCGAAAAGGGCGCCGTATGGCTCGACCCCGAAAAGACAAGCCCCTACGATTTCTTCCAGTATTGGAGGAACGTCGGCGACGCGGACGTGATCAAGTGCCTGAAAATGCTCACCTTCGTGCCTATCGAAGAGATAGAGGAGATGGAAAAGACTATGGAGGGCGCGGAATTCAACAAGGCTAAGGAGCTTCTCGCGTTCGAGCTGACCAAGCTCGTTCACGGCGAGGAGGAGGCTCAGAAGGCTCTCGACGCGGCGCGTGCGCTCTTCTCTGCGAACACTTCGAGCGAGAATATGCCCACCACCGAGCTTGAAGCAAGCGAGCTTACCGACGGCGGCATGAATATCTTAGACCTGCTCGTTCGCTGTGGTCTTACCCCCTCCAAGAGCGAGGGCAGACGTCTTGTGACACAGAACGGTATCGCCGTGAATGACGAGAAGTTCACCGACCCCAAGGGCAGCGTAGACCTCTCGGGCGAGGTAGTCATCAAGAAGGGCAAGAAGGTATTCCACAAGGTCATCGTGAAATAATACACCATGAAAAAGTTTTTAAACAAATTTGACTATAATTCCCCCGTGATACTGACATATGCGTTCATATGCCTTGCGGTGTTCATAGCGAATGTCATAACGAACGGCTGGCTCAACAAGACTCTGTTCATCACCTATCCGAATACGGGGATAGGTTTGCTCCAGATACTTCGGAGCGTGCTGTACATCTTCGGACACGCGAGCCTTTCTCACCTGACGGGCAACATGACGATGTTCCTGCTGGTGGGTCCCGTGGTTGAGGAAAAATACGGCTCGGAAAAGCTGCTCATAATGATACTCACCACGGGCATCGCCACCGCGCTCATAAACACTTTATTCTTCTCATCGGGAATGATAGGCGCGAGCGGTATCGTGTTCATGCTCATAATACTCAGCGCATTCACGGGTACTTCAAAGGATAAGATACCAATAACGTTGGTGTTGGTCTGCATAATCTACATAGGCGGAGAGATAAGCTCGGGAATGTTCTCTCACGACAACATCTCCCACTTCGGACACATCGCGGGCGGAGTCTGCGGACTCGGCTGGGGGATCGCTCACAAGAAAGGCGTATGAGCGGCTCACATAACGTTCTCAAAGGAGGGTAACAGGCATGGCAGTTATGGATAACGACAAACCGCGTTACACCGCGGAGGAATTCTACAAGATGATACCCGAAACGAATCTTAAAGTCGAGCTCATCGACGGGGAGATAGTTTCGGATTACCCGCTCGACGAGCTTATGAGGGGCAGCACAGAAACGCTTCTTGCGGGACCTTCCGCGACTCATCAGCGGATAGTAAAAAGGCTGACAAGCGCATTCGATTCTCATATAATTGCAAATAAAGGCAAGTGCGAGGTATTTGTTTCTCCTTTCGATGTTGAATTTGATGACAGGAACGTTTATCAGCCCGATGTATTTATCATATGCGATCGTGATAAGATCACCGAAAACAAAATACTCGGCGCACCCGATCTTGTAGTCGAAGTTTTGTCACCCAGCAACAAAAAGCATGACCTTACTGATAAGTACACACAATACTACAGAAGCGGTGTCCGCGAATACTGGATAGTCGATCCCTTCAAAGAACTGACCATAGTTTATCGTTTCGGAGAGCCTATAGATATCAGTTTCTACACCTTCGACAAGCCCATACCCGTAGGCATATGGGAGGGCAGATGCGAGATCGTTATTGCAGAGATGCTCGGGTGAATACTGCGTTACAAGGAGTTATTTAATGAAGATACTGAATTTTCTTACCGTAGCCTTCGGTAAGGCTATGGTAAAGGTACTGAAGCTCGCGGGGCGTGACGCGGGAAACTTCCCCGGGCTGGTGCTGTGGACGCTCAACCATAACTATCTGAAGGTCTTTTCGGCAGACTGCCCGATAATCGCGGTGACGGGTACCAACGGCAAGACCTCGACGACGAATTTTCTAAACCGCGTGTTCGGCTCTCTCAAAGGGAAGGACGGCAAGCCTGCGAAGGTCATCACCAATATGCAGGGAAACAACCTCGATACGGGCATAGGCTCCATGTTCCTGCAATACTGTGATATGTCGGGACATATCGACGCGGACTATCTCGTTCTCGAAGTCGATGAATCCCATGTTCCCGTGATATTCAGGCACTTCAAGCTGGACACCCTCGTGATACTGAACTTCTTCCGCGACCAGCTTGACCGCAACGGTGAGGTCGAAACGCTCATACTCAAGGTTCAGAAGTTCTTAAAGACCTACAAGGGCAACCTTGTCCTCAACGCCGACGACCCCAACGTGGCGCGTCTCGGGACGGCTAACCCCAAGAACAAGAATGTTTATTACTACAACGTGGAGAAGTATGAGGGCGCGACCTCGGAGCTTTACGAAGCGGGAGAGGGACGTTTCTGTCCCCACTGCGGAGAAGCGCTTGTATATGACTACTACCAGTATTCTCATGTGGGACGCTTCTGCTGTCCGAAATGCGGCTTCGGAAAGGCAGAGCCTTTCGTGCAGATAAAAGACCTCGATTTTGACAGTTCGGCGTTTTCCATAGAGGGTGAGCGCTACACCGCCAAGCACATGGGCATATACCATTTGTACAATCTCTCGGCGGTCTATGCGGCGGCTAAGCTGTATGATATCGACCACGAGATAATACACAAGGTATTCGGCGAGTTCGAGGTCAACAACGGACGTCTGGAACGTTTCGAGCATAAGGGCAGTCAGCTTCTTCTGAACCTTGCCAAGAACCCCGTGGGCGCGAACATGACACTTCGCCTGCTCAATCAGGACAAGCGCCGCAAGGAACTGCTTTTCGTGCTGAATGACAACATCGCCGACGGCAAGGACGTTTCGTGGATATGGGATATCAATTTCAGCATATTTAACGGCGTTGACCGTGTTATCACCAGCGGCACACGGGCTTACGATATCGCGATACGCATAAAGTGCTCGGGCTATGACCCCGAAAGGATAGTCGTGAAGCCCGACCTCGATGACGCGGCGGCGGAGATATTCGCAAACGAGGGGATAAAATACGGCATAGCCAACTATACGGCGATACAGCCCACCCGTGCGGCGCTGAAACGCTTTATCTCGAAGTAAGGGGGTAGTCATAATGAGCGAAAACAGAAAGCTGCGGCTTCTGCATATGTACCCCGATGTCCTCGACCTTTACGGCGACAGCGGCAACGTGGAAGTGCTGAGATACAGGTGTAAAATGCGGGGGATAGAGCTTGAAGTCAACACCCATCACCTGAACAAGCCCGACGAGCTTGACTTCTCGGAGCAGGACATCATCTATCTCGGCGGCGGTGCGGATTACGAACAGCAGATACTTGCTGACGACCTCATGGGCTGCAAGGAGAGCATAAAGGCGGCATATGACAAGGGGGTGTTCCTGCTGATGATCTGCGGAGGGTATCAGCTCCTCGGGCAGTATTACAAGGACTCGAACGGCGAGAAGATACCCGGTCTCGGGCTGTTCTCATACCACACCGAGGCTTCCACCAACAAGCGCGACCGCTGTATCGGGAACATCGTGGTGCAGACGGAGCTGGTGGGCAAGCCCTACCGCGTTATCGGCTTTGAGAACCACGGCGGACAGACCACCGATGTCGGAACGCCTTTCGGAAAGGTGCTCTGCGGGAACGGCAATGTCAGGGCAGGGGAGAGCGAGGGTTATTGCGAAGAACGGGTCATAGCGACTTATCTCCACGGACCTCTGCTGTCTAAGAACCCCGTAATTGCGGACTATGTGATCGCAAAGGCGCTCTCACGACGCGGACAGGACAGCACTCTTGCGCCGATAAATGACGAGCTTGAAAAAGCCTGCCGAAAAGAGCTTTTCTCGCGGCTCCTGACCAAGAAGCGCTGACCTTGGTGCCGTACACTAATGATGATAACAAAGGCTGCAAGACCTAAGGGCGGCGCTGATATAGAAGTTTTAAGCCATGGTATTTCTGATGCAAAGTCAGAAGTACTATGGCGTTTCTATTGACAGTGCATAGATGACGTGCTATATTGGTAACTAACATAAATCGTAATTTCCTTTTCCAAAACAGAAAGGTTGGATAAATGTGAATATTGTAGCTATGACTTGTATGTGCGTAGATGTTTTTGATGATACTGGAGAAATCCGTCCCGGTGGTGAAGCATTGAACTTTGCTGCAATTGCATCAAAATACAAT
>CACZJT010000146.1 GCA_902781565.1 uncultured Ruminococcus sp. | reverse complement strand
CCATGTCGATGAGCATCGGCTCGCCGTCCGCAAGCATGACGTTTTTCATCTGCGCGTCACCGTGTACGATGTTATTGCACTCGGGTATCTCCTCAAACATCGCTCTCAGCTTTTCGACCGTTTCGGGGCTGAGGTGTGCCGCCGCCGCGTCAAGGTATCCGATGAATTTCTCCTTGGCGCTCGTGAGCCTGCCCGCAGGTACTTCGCGGCTGTTGACTATCCGCAGGAATTCCGCGAACTGCTCCGTGATAGAGTCAACGTCCTCGGGGCGCTCGATCAGCAGATCGTTGAAGGTCTTTGCCCGCAAAAGCTCGAACACCGAGCCGTAGCTGTCCCCGATCTTCACGATGTCATAGGATATAGCCGTCGGAACGCCCGCAATGAGGGCGGTCTTTGCCAGCCGCTTTTCGTTCTGTATCATGGAAAGGCTGTCCGCGGAGGCGTAAGCCTTCACGATAGTTTCCTCGTCAATGCGGTAGACAGTGCCGTAGAAGCCCCGCCCGATGACCTCGCACCCGCTCACGTCGATCTCGCGCATTTTCTTTGAAACGTCGAAAAGCTCCGTAAAGCCCGTAGTTTCAAATATCTCGTATATCTCGGGGGAGGTGTTTATTATCTGTATGCTCTCTTTTTGAGATCTGCACAATCTCATAAGTATGCGAAGCCCCGCGCTGGAGATGTAGGTGAGCTTATCGGCATCAAAAACGGGTCTTGCGCCGTCCGCGGAAGCCATGACCGCGTTGATCTTCCGCTCGACATCACCCGCGTTGGTGGAGCTTATCCGTCCCGAAAGGTATATGACCACCGTTCCGTCCTTGAGCTCGTAATTTATGTTATCCATGATACAGCCTCCCTTCAGGCAACAGTCCGTTTTATTTATTATAACACATTAGATACAAAAAGTCAATAGAAAGATTGGTGCTGACGGCTCAGCAATCAAGGAAAGCGACCGCAGTTGGGCTGACGCCCTGCAAGGGAGCTTGACGACGAGTGATGAGCCGTCAGTGCCAAGATTTGTCTGCTGTTCTTTTAGGGATTAGTATGAATGTGCGCCCTTTTCTTTGAAGTGTGTTGTATTGCGGTATCATTTGACCCTCATGCGCTCGACCTCGGCTTCGTCGGGGGTCACGTAGACCGTCCGCTGGTCGGTGAAGATCACCATTCCGGGCTTGGCACCGTTCGGCTTCTTGACGTTGCGGATAAGCGTCAGATCGACGGGCACCTGCGAGCTCTGCCGCGCCTTCGAGTGGTACGCCGCTATCCGCGCCGCCTGCATGATCGTCCGTTCGGGGGGCTCTTTGCCCTCGGTCACGATGACTGCGTGTGAGCCCGTGATGTTGTGGACGTGCAGCCAGATGTCGTGCTTTTTCGAGTCTTTGAGGGTCAGCTTGTCGTTCTGACGGTTGTGACGTCCCACAAGTATCGTGAAGCCGTCCGCCGATACGAATTTGAGCGGCGGGAGCGACCTGTCAGCGCGGGGCTTCCCGCTCCTGCGGCGAAGATAGCCCTGCTCGATAAGCTCCTCGCGGAGCTGGTCGGCGTCGGAATCGGTCTCGGCGCGGCTCAGAGAATCCAGCACCGAATCGAGGTAGGAAAGCTCCTGCTCGCCGCTCTCGATAAGCCCCGCGAGCTTTTTCTCGGCGGTGTCGGCTTTGCGGTATTCGCGGTAGTATCTCTGGGCGTTCTGCGTGGGCGTGAGCCGCGGGTCAAGCTCTATCTCTATCTCCCCGCCGTCCTCGCTGTAGTAATCCACGCACTTAACGGAAGTCTGTCCCTTGGTTATGGCGTATAGGTTCGTCATGATGAGGTCACCGCGTATTTTGAGCTGTTCGCGGTCGGCGCATTCGGAAAGCTCCCTCCGCTGGTTCGCCACACGTCGGGAGGTGCGCTCGATGAGCGCCCCCAGCGCCTGAAAGAGGTCGCGTGCCTTCTGCCGCAGGCGGTCGTCGCGGCTCCTGCGGGAATAGAACTCGTCCAGCAGCTCGCAGGCGCTCTCGCACTCCTTGGTCTGCATGAGAGAGCCGAAGTGCTTTATCTCGGTGAAGCAGAAGTCCTTGGGTTGACCCTCGGGGGTGAGGAGCATGGTGAAGTGCGTCTTTCCCTCGCGGAGCTTTTCGCCCTCGTCGCGGAGGGCTTCGCAGAGCCTTGACATCTCGCCCTCGGTGAGGTCGCCCGCGGGCTTGTCGTCGCCCCCGTTCATGCGCCATATCATCTCGTCGGCGAACACGGGCGAGATACCCTCGAAGCTCTGCACAAGGGCGTTTGAGGTGCGCTTTTTCGCAAGGACTTTCAGGCAGGCGGCAAGCCCCTCATCGCTGAACTCGGTGAGGGAGAGCCTTTCGCCCCGCGGCGGCAGGGTGTAGGCTATCCCCGGGAGAACGGGGCGCACCGCCGACATATCGGGCGTGACTCGCTTGATACTGTCGATGACCTTACCGTCACAGCCTATAAGTATCAAATTCGAGCGCCTGCCCATTATCTCGGCGGCGAGGGTGAGCTGTTCGTGGTCGCCCATTTCATTCACCGCGTCGAAGTCGAAGCAGAGTATTCGCTCCGCGCCGTCCTGCCTTATGTCCGTGAGCCGCGCACCCCCTAAGCGTTTGCGCATGAGCATACAGAACATCGGGGGCGTTTTGGGGTTTTCTATATTCGCACGGGTGACGTGTACCCTTGCCGTCCCCGCCGAAGCGTTTATTATGAGCCGATAAGCCGCGTCGCGGGTCCGTATGCCGATGACCAGCTCTTCGCGGGCGGGCTGGTGTATCTTGTCCACACGGCCGCCTATAAGTATCGAAAGCTCTTGTTTAACAAGTCCGAGAAAAAGTCCGTCAAGTGCCATGATTACCTCCGTGTATCGGTGTTGTGTGCGGTTTCGGCTTCGAGGGCTTCCGCCAGCTCTAACGAGAGCCTGCCGGCGTTTTGCGTTGCGGGGTCGTTTGAGGAGAGCATACCCTCCCCCGACCTCTGCAGGCGAGCCGCCCTCATGCGCAGGTAGTCGTCCGCGCCGCGTTCGCCCGCTATGAGCCGCCCCGCCGCGAGGTAGCGTTTATCGCAGGGGTAATCGAGGGGGGCGTCGGTATGGGCGGCTAAGATGACCGAGTAGACGAAATCCCCGTCCCGCACCGCAAGCTCCCGCTCTATGCGGAAGCCGTTCCTGTAGAGGAAGCCCCGCAGGTAGTCGGCTTTGGTCATGGGCTGCAAAACGAGGTGGACGTCCCGCGCCCATTCACAGCGCCCGATGATGTCGGCTATAAGCTCACCGCCCATACCCGCGCAGATGATGTGGGTGAAGCGGTCGTTCTCCACGCTGTCGAGCCCGTCCGAAAGCACCGTCCTCACGCGGTCTGACAAGCCGTTTTCCCTCACGGTGCGTTCCGCGAGAGCGAGGGGTTTTTCGTTGATATCGCAGGCAGTCACCCGTTCGCATATCCCCTCCGCCGCGAGGTACGCCGCGAGGTAGCCGTGGTCTGTCCCCACATCGGCGGCGCGTTTCTTCCCCGCCCCGTCTGCGAAGCCGTCCGTTCCCACAAGCTCCGCGCACAGCGCAAGGCGTTTGTTTTCAAGAGTCATTTTTGTCTTTGTCTCCTTGATGTGTATTTATATGTTAATGGGTGTTATTCTGTTATTCGCCTTTGCCCGCCTGACGGGCGGGTCTGTTGCCTGCCTTGCGGCAGGTTTGGGGGTTGCACGAAAATCGCTTACGCTCTTTCGTGCAATTAAATCGGCGATACGTCTGTTCTCGGGGCGTTGTGCGGGTCGGTTCGTTTGTGCCCTTACTGCACGTTTTTCTTTGTTATCGCCGATTTAATACAAACGTACCCGTTTCACACTGTCCCATGTAGGGGCGAGCATTGCTCGCCCGTGCTCTCCCGTAAACGTCCGTGTACACCCGTATATATGACCCTTTCGGACTTGCTTTTCTCGGTTGGCTTTGTGCTGTCGGGACGTGTGTTTTTTGCGCCTGCGGCGCAACGGGGGCGCCGCCCCCAGCGCTTCGCGCTCCCCTGCAAGGGCTCCTCGCCCTTGACCTCTTTGTGCTACTGTGAGCTTCTTCTATTTATTTGTGCTTTGCGGTCAGTTTACAATTTCGTGTTTTTTCTTCGGGGTTTTTGCGGCTTCGGCGGAGCGTGTTTCGCTCGCGAAACCGCGTCCGCATAAACATCGCCGAAGGCGATACCTTCAATTCCGCATTCCGCATTCCGCATTCCGAATTACTCAGCCGCGTATGCTCCGCCCTTCCTCGTAGTCGTCAAGGAAGTGGTGGTACTCCTTGCCGCGGTGGTAGGAGATTATCGTCTGCAAATTGACGTTCTCCACCGAACGGAAGATGTTCTTGTCAACGGCGGGATTCACCTCGCGGAGCTGCCGCAGCAGCAGCTTTATCTCCTGCCGCTTCGAGCCGCCCGTGTCACACAGGACGTTCTGCTCGGTCACGCGGCAGGCACATCGGATAAACTCCAGCCCGTTATGCGCCGCCCAGCTTATGATGTCCCCCTCGCGGACGAGGTAAAGCGGACGTATCAGCTCCATGCCCTCAAAATGCTCGCTGTGGAGCTTCGGCATCATGGTCTGCACCTGCGAGCCGTAGAGCATACCCATGAGGATAGTTTCGATAACGTCATCGAAGTGGTGCCCGAGGGCGATCTTGTTGCACCCCAGCTCCCCCGCGTGCTTGTAGAGCCACCCTCGCCGCATTCGGGCGCACATATAGCAGGGGTTCTGATCGAAGGTGTCCACGGCTTTGAAGATCGGCGTGTCGAAAATTTTTATTGGAATTTCGAGCCGCGCGGCGTTGTCGATAATGCGCTGACGGTTGGGGGCGCTGTACCCGGGGTCCATGACGATGAACTCGGTCTCGAAAGGAACTTTTGTGTACCTCTGCAAGCGTTTCATGCAAAGCGCCAGCAGCATCGAGTCCTTCCCCCCCGAGATACAGACCGCGATACGGTCGCCCTCGTTTATGAGCCGATAGTCCTTAACGCCTTTAAGGAACTTCGACCAGATAGTTTTGCGGTACTTATTGACAACGGTAAGTTCGATATCCCCCGCGATCTCCAATAAAAACGCCCCCTTTTTTGATATATTGATATTATACTACTTTTGGGGGGAGATGTCAAGCGGGAGAATTATCGAAATGAAAGATGAACAAAGTGCCGATTGACAATAAAAGTGAAATGTGGTATAATATATTTATCAATCAGAACTATGAAAAATGAAGGTATACTAAGGTTAGGCGGTGAGTAAATTGTTTCCGATTTCGGAGGAACTTAATAAAAAGTTCGAGTTCCATAATTATGGTCATGCTTTGGAAATATTGACAGATGCGTTCCCTGTTGAATGGGAAGAAGTACAGGATTGTCTTAGAAAACTGGTGATTTCCGTTGATGATCTGAAAAAATCCGGTGGAAATGAAAGTCCCATTCCCAAAAAGTTTGATGATGTGCTGTATCCGTATGGCTGGCGTGAGATTCGTATTACGGGTGACTTGCTTGTAAAGATGTATCCGCGGCAAAACGTGCAGCGCAGAGGGCGTTTTGCCAATGAGCCGTTTGAAAAGAAAATGATTGAAGGCTATATTGATGGTCATAACATTGATTTCTTAAAGAATAAAGTTGCATTTGATCTTGAATGGAACAGCAAGGATCAGACCTTTGATCGCGATTTATTGGCAATGAGAACATATTTTGACTGCGGTATTATTGATGTCGGAATCATCGTTACACGTTCGGAAGAATTAAACGATTTTTTTAAGCAAATTGATATTATGCCAAAATACGGAGCTTCGACTACATGGATGGGAAAACTTACCTATAGACTTGATTCAAGGAGAAACGGCGGCTGTCCCATACTGGCAGTCGGAATAAAGAAATCTTGTATAGAGGGTTATGAATAATGAGTGTATTAGATGAAACGATTGCTGATTTTCTTTCGTTTACAAACGGGAAAAAATATAAAACAATTTACGCAGATCCCCCGTGGCAGTTTCAAAACAGAACGGGAAAAGTTGCACCCGAACATAAAAGACTTAACAGATACTCTACCATGACGCTTGAAGAGATAAAAGCCCTTCCTGTATCTAATGTTGCCGATGAGAAAAGTCATTTATATTTGTGGGTTCCCAATGCACTTTTGCCGGAGGGGCTTGAGGTAATGAAAGCGTGGGGCTTTGAGTATAAAACCAATCTGATATGGGAAAAGGTTCGCAAAGACGGACAGCCCGACGGCAGAGGCGTGGGTTTTTATTTTCGTAATGTCACGGAAATCCTCCTATTTGGTATAAAGGGTGATAAAAACCGTACTTTGCAGCCCGGTCGTTCACAAGTGAACCTGCTCCGCACCATGAAACGCGAACATAGCAGAAAACCGGATGAATTTGTTGGTTTAATAGAGGCTTGTTCTTCTGCACCGAGGATTGAATTATTTGCACGCGGAAACAGAGATGGTTGGGATATGTGGGGAAATCAGGCTGATGATGGCTATGAGCCGAATTGGAACACCTATTCAAATCATACTGTAGCGGCAGAAAATATAATAAAACGCGAGACCGTTATATAAAGCACATTTATTAACCAACTTCGGCGCGAAGCTCCAAAAGCTCCGCGCCGAAAGATTTCCTGTTAAATTCACGCCGCCCTGTCAGAACTGTGCCGAGTAGTTGGGGGCTTCTTTTGTGATGTAGATGTCGTGGGGGTGGGACTCCTTTAAGCCTGCGCCCGTTATCCTTACGAACTTTGACTTCTCGTGCAGGGAGGGAATGTCGGGAGCGCCGCAGTAGCCCATGCCCGCGCGTATGCCGCCGCAGAGCTGGAAGATCGTGTCGCTCACTACGCCCTTGTAAGGCACTCTGCCCTCTACGCCCTCGGGAACCAGCTTCTTGCTGCCCGTCTGGAAATATCTGTCCTTCGAGCCCTTCTGCATTGCCGCGATACTTCCCATGCCGCGGTATACCTTGAAGGAACGTCCCTGATATATCTCCATCTCGCCGGGAGCTTCGTCACAGCCCGCAAGCAGAGAGCCCAGCATTACTACGTTCGCGCCTGCCGCAAGAGCCTTTACGATGTCGCCCGAATACTTGATACCGCCGTCCGCGATGACGGGGATACCGTGCTTCTGTGCCGCGCACGCAACGTCATACACCGCCGTGATCTGCGGAACGCCAATGCCCGCAACGATACGTGTGGTGCAGATAGAGCCGGGACCTATGCCGACCTTGACACAGTCCGCACCCGCCGCGATGAGCGCCTCGGCAGCTTCGGCGGTGGCGATATTTCCCGCGATAACGGGAATGCTCGGGAACGCCGACTTTATCTTCTTTACGCAGTTGATGATGTTCGCCGAATGACCGTGAGCCGAATCGAGAACGAGCACGTCCACCTGTGCGTCTATCAGAGCCTTAGCCCTGTCAAGAACGTCATCGGTGACGCCTATAGCCGCGCCGCAGAGCAGTCTGCCCTTAGAGTCACGGGCGGAGTTCGGGTACTGGACAGCCTTTTCGATGTCCTTTATGGTGATAAGACCGCGCAGCTGTCCCGCCTCGTCAACGATGGGGAGCTTCTCGATCTTGTGGTTCATGAGTATCTTCTGAGCGTCCTGGAGGGTGGTGCCGACGGGTGCGGTAACAAGGTCGTCCTTGGTCATGACGTCGCCTATGCGCGTGGAGAAATCGGTGATGAAGCGCAGATCGCGGTTGGTGAGTATGCCCACCAGCTTGCCCTTTTCATCGACTATCGGTACGCCCGATATCTTGTACTTGCCCATGAGCTGATCGGCTTCCTCAACAGCCCTGTCGGCAGTGAGCGAGAAAGGATTTGCGATAACGCCGTTCTCCGAGCGCTTGACCTTATCGACCTCATCAGCCTGCTGTTCGATGGTCATGTTCTTGTGGATAATACCCATGCCGCCCTCACGCGCGATGGCTATAGCCATTTTCGATTCGGTGACGGTATCCATCGCCGAGGTGATGATAGGCGTATTGAGGGTAATGCCCGCCGTGAGCTTCGTCCTGAGGTCTATCTGGTTGGGAGTCACGTTCGATTCCGCGGGGATAAGCAGAACGTCGTCAAAAGTCAGCCCCTGCTTCCCGAATTTTTCGTCAAAATTTGTGTTCAGCATTTCAAACCCTTCCTCTCTGCATTTGATATTCAGTTGTATGTATTATCTAAAAATTATACTCTATTTTGCCCGGATTGTCAATGAATATTTTCTTAATATTCATGCGGCGCGGCAACAACTTTTTAACCATTTTCGGGGAGAAAAACGACCGCCGCGGGGAATAACCAAACCCGCGGCGGTCTGACTTTCAAAGCCCATATGACTTAGAAAGGAGGTGATATATATAATATAACATATAATCTTCGCGCTGTCAAGCCCTTTTCGGACTTTTTTTGCGGTATTTCTCCCGCGCTTGACATTTATTTGCGGGGTGTGCTAAAATATTAACAAGCCCCGCCTTAAAAAGCCAATCAGGCTTGGAAAGGAGATGAGGATATGCTGGTTGATTTTATAGTGTCGGTTGCGGCGAGCATAGCAGCAACTACGATCGTCGAGTGGCTCAAACGACACCTCAAGTGAGGGGGCTAATGCCACACCGTGGAAGCAGGCGCGGTAAGACCTGCGGAACATAGAGGAGCATGACCTCGGTAAAAAAGCAACCGTCGCGAATAAAGGGAAAGACCGCGGCGGTTTCTTTTTATGCTGGTTGATTCTTTAATTATATTATATCACACATTTTCCGTTTTGTCAAGGGGGTGCAAAAATTTTTTCATGGAAACTATAAATGAGCGTTTTTGTCATATTGCACAAAAGTGAGCGGTCGGGACACCTTTCAGAGGTTGAACGCTCATGGCACCATGACACCCGCTTTGGGACGTTTTGCTGTCGCCGCTTCAAAAGTATGCTCGTTCGCTGCCGCTCACATCGCGCAAAGGAAGTACAAGCCGCGCGAACTTAGTGCAGACTTGTTAACTTTGACTTTGCGCGGCTTGATTTAGAATGGGGGCGCTGCCCCCAAACCCCTGCCGGCGGTCTGAACGCAGTCAGACACGCGCCGGGGCGCTTTTCGCTAACGCGCGATTCCGGTACATTACAC
>CACZJT010000145.1 GCA_902781565.1 uncultured Ruminococcus sp. | reverse complement strand
GCGTAAGCGATTTTTGCACAACCCCCAAACCTGCCGCAAGGCAGGCATAAGCCTACCGAACCCGCAGGTAATCACGGGCGAGCAATGCTCGCCCCTACACTAAGACTTTTGGTCTGTGCTACAGATAGCTTTTCAGTTCTTTTCGCCTGCGGTATTTTCCCACTTTCTAAATCATGCGGAGCGAAGCGACCGCATAAATGTCCGCCGAAGGCGGACACCTTCAATTCCGCATTCCGCATTCCGAATTATGTCTTTAATTTCCGCTTCTGGCTCCTTGCGCCGCTGACTATCTCGGTTATCTCCTGCGTTATCGCCGCTTGACGCGCTCGGTTGTAGTCGAGGGTCAGCTGCGATATCATCTCCGAAGCACTCGTTGTCGCTGCGTCCATCGCCGCCATTCGCGCATTCTGCTCCGAACAGAACGCTTCCGTCAGTACGCCGAATATAACGCCTTTCGCATAATTCGGCACCAGTACGTCCATGACCGCTTCGGGCGAGGGCTCGAATACCGCCGTCGTGTGGCGCTTCTCCTCGGGCATATCATGCTCCTCAAAGTCGGTGCGATCGAGGGGGTACAGCTTTATCGTCCTCGGTACTTCCGTGTTCCGCTCCATGTCCGTGTAGATTATATGCACTTCGTCCAGCCTGCCGTTCAAGAAAAGATCGGTTATCGCTTCCTGTATCTTCCTCGCGTTCCAGAGCTGCGGGTTCTGCGCCGTGAAAAGAAACTCCGCGTCGATGTTCCTGCCCTGCCGCATGAAATACTCCCGCCCCACAGAGCCTATCACGTAAAGACAGGTGTTCTCGTGCTTCGAGAGCTCCTCTTCAGCCAGCTTCAATATGTTGTGGTTGTACGCCCCGCAAAGCCCCTTATCTGCGGTCAGAACGATGTAGCCGTACATCTTCTTGCTCTCGGGCTTATCCCTGCCGTTGTCGAAAAAGGGGTGGGGGAACTCGTCTGTGTGCTTTAAGATGTGGTGTATCGTGTACTGGATATTGTAGAAATAAGGCTCGGTCTTTTCAAGCTCCGCCCTCGCCTTTTTCAGCTTCGAGGAGGAAATGAGGTACATGGCATTGGTGATCTTCATGATGTCCCGAATGCTCGTGATACGCTCCTTGATCTCCTTCATGTTAGCCATTATCCGTACACCTCTTTACTGCATTGATTTGAAATCCCTGACCGCCGTGACGATCTCGCTCTCCAGCTCGGGGGAGAGGACTTTCTTTTCGTTTATCTCGCTTATGATCTCGGGATAAGCCCCGCGGATATAGTCCATAAGCTCCCCGCGGAAATGCCTTACTTCTTTTAGCGCCACGTCCTGCAAGAGCTTGTGGTTCGCCGCGCAGAGAAGTATCACCTGCTCATGCATGGGCAGGGGCTTGTAAAGGGGCTGTTTGAGAAGCTCCATGAGCCTGTCGCCGAAATCCAGCATATCCTTAGTGGTCTTGTCGAGGTCGGAGGAGAACTGCGTGAATACCTCCATCTCGCGGTACTGCGCGAGATCCATTCTGAGCGTTCCCGAGACTTTCTTCATAGCCTTTGTCTGCGCCGCACCGCCCACACGGGACACCGAAAGTCCCACGTTCACGGCGGGTCTTACGCCCGCATTGAAGAGCTGTGTTTCGAGGAATATCTGTCCGTCCGTTATGGAGATGACGTTTGTGGGGATATAAGCCGAAACGTCACCCGCCTGTGTCTCGATTATCGGCAGGGCGGTGATAGACCCGCCGCCGTGCTCGTCGTCGAGCCTTGATGAGCGTTCGAGCAGTCTCGAATGGAGGTAGAAAACGTCGCCCGGGTAGGCTTCGCGCCCGGGGCTCCTTTCGAGCAGAAGGCTCATGGCTCTGTAGGCTACGGCGTGCTTCGAGAGATCGTCGTAAACGATCAGCACGTCCTTGCCCTGCTTCATGAAGTATTCCGCGATTGCCGTCCCCGAATAGGGAGCTATCCACTGGAGCGGCGCGTAGTCGCTCGCCATAGCCGCTACGACTATGGTGTAATCCATAGCGCCGTGCTTTGTGAAGTCGCTCACGACTTTAGCCACGGTGGAAGCCTTCTGACCCACCGCAACGTATATGCAGATCATGTTCTGACCCTTTTGGTTGATTATCGTGTCCACGGCGATAGATGTCTTTCCCGTCTGACGGTCGCCTATTATCAGCTCACGCTGACCGCGTCCTATGGGGAACATGGAATCTATAGCCAGTATGCCCGTTTGCAGGGGCACGGAAACGCTCCTGCGCTCGCACACGCCGGGGGCTTCGGCTTCAACGGGGTAGAAATCTTCCTCGTCAATGGGGTCGCCGCCGTCTATGGGCGCACCGAGGGCGTCTATAACGCGCCCGATAAAGCCCTCGCCCACGGGAACGCCCGCGCGCTTTTTGGTGCGGACTACCTTTGAGCCCTCATAAAGCCCCGCTTCCGAGCCGAGCAGCACTATGCCCACCGAATCGGCGTTTATGTTCTGGACTATGCCCTTTATGCCCGTTTCAAACTCCACCAGCTCGCCGTACATAACGCCTTCGAGCCCGCTGACGTTCACTATGCCGTCACGGATAGTTATGACGGTGCCGTGCTCCGCGATATCGAGCTTTGCTTTGAAGCCCGATATCTCGCTTTTGAGCATTGAGATAACGTTGCCGCTCGCGCTCTCGCCCTCGGCTTTTCGTTTCAGCTCCGCCTGCAAGCTCCTTACCGCGGACTTCACGCTGTTGTCATAGCTCATGCCGTCCGCTTCGAGCACATAACCGCCTATGAGCGAGCTGTCAACGACAACTTCGAGAGTGAATTCGTTCGTGCCGAGCTTCTTTGCGATAGTTGAGCGGAAACGTGCTTCGAGTTCCTTTGAGGGCTTTTCGGCGCAGAGCAGCCTGCATTTCATGCCCTCCGCGCGGCGTTTTTTCTCCGCCTCGTATCGTTCAACGGCGGCGGCTATGCTGTCGGCAGAAAGCTCCCCGCGGAAGTCCTTGTTATTATCAGTCATTATCTGCACCTACCTCGGCGAGCACCTGCTCGGCGAACCTGCGGTTGCTCTCGTCGTCGATGTTTCTTTCAAGCACCCTCGAAGCAGCCATGACCGCAAGTCCCGCGATCTCCTCCCTGGCAGATTCGACTGCGGCGGCGCGGTCGCGCTCTATGGTCTTTTGCGCGTCGGCGATGATGTGTGCGGCTTCGGCGCGGGCGTCGGCTATCATCTCGGCGCTGTCTTTTTCGGCACGCTGTTTGGCGGTATTCGCGATCTTCGCAGCCTCGGCGTGAGCGCTGTTGAGTTCGGCTTCGTACTTCGCCTTGAGTTCTTCCGCTTCGTCGGAAGCCTTCTTAGCCTTGTCGAGATCGTCCTTTATCATCTGCTCGCGCCTTTCGAGCATACCGAGTACGGGCTTGAAAAGAAATTTTCTCAGCAGAAGATAGAACACCAGCAGATTGATAACTGTCCACAAAATGTCCCAGATATTGATATTTAACATTACAGATCAGCTCCGTTTTTCATTTTACTACGAATATAAGCATGATAGCCACGAGAAGTCCGTAGATAGCGGTAGCCTCTGCGAGGGCGCAGCCTATAAGCATGGAGCTTCTGATGTCCTTTGCGGCTTCGGGCTGACGCGCGATAGCGTCAACGGCGTGAGCCGTAGCCAAGCCTATACCTATACCTGCACCTATACCTGTCAATACTGCGATACCGGCTCCCAATGCGATCATAAATAACACTCCTTATTTTGTTTAATTAGGAATTTCGGATCCGAGAAAGGATCAGTCTTCTTCAATGCCCTCGCTGATGAAAAGCGAGGTGAGGAATACAAAGATGTATGCCTGCAAGCAGCCGTCGAACAGATCGAAATAGAAGCTGAACGGCAGCGGAAGCACCACGGGGCAGACATACTTGATAAGCTCCATAATGATGAACGCCGCGATGACGTTTCCGAAAAGTCGCAGGCAGAGGGAAAGCGGGCGGATACCGATCTCCATGATATTCATGGGGAGCATTATGCCCGCAGGCTTTGCAAGGGTCTTGAAGAACCCGAGCTTATGCTTGCGAATGGTGGCGCCCTCGATGAGGATAATGCTCATTATAGCCAGCGCCATAGTCACGCTGAGGTCTTTTGTCGGGGGCTTCAAGCCGAACAGACCTATGATATTTGCGGCGCCGATGTAGATGAGCACCGTCCCGAGGTAGGGGCAGTAGCGCATACCGCCCTCGCCCATATTGTCGTAGCAGAAGTCGCGTATCCACTTGACGCAGGCTTCGACGAACATCTGGCGTTTCCCGGGGATAAGTTCCATTTTCCGGGTGAGCAGGGCGCAGATCAGCGTTATCGCCGCCATTATTATCCACGTAACGACGGTAGATTCATAGACGGGTATCCCGCCCTCGATGAAAGGGACGGGGATAGTGAACAGCACCTCGCAGTTTATCTGTTCGATTATCTCCGATGAGATAGAGGAGAAAGCGACGGGCGAAGCGGGAAGAGTTTCGGGTAGTAACATTTTTTCACCTCCGTAAGCCGCAGAGCGGCGGAAAGTATCGCTATGATTTGAAAAATATTTCATTCAGACTTTATTATAATACTTTTTTATTTATTTGTAAAATACATATTTTGCATATCAAGCATACGAAATTTGCATGGATAGATATATAACCGTCATTATCCACAAAATTCCGCAATGCCGACTCGGAAATCAAATAATAATTGCCCAAAAGTGCGGTATTGTGCAGCTTTTGAGGGCTAAGGATTTGACAATTATTTTTTTTTGTGGTACAATTATAAATCATAATTTGCGTGGCTGGATAATTCGGAATTCGGAATGCGGAATGCGGAATTGAAGGTGTCCGCCTTCGGCGGACATTTATGCGGTCGCTTCGCTCCGCATGATTTAGAAAGTGGGAAATTACCGCAAGTGAAGCCGCAAAGCATGGAAAGCGGTACGGCGGTACGGAAAGTATAAAATTACCGCAGGCGCAAAGAACTGAAAAGCTATCTGTAGCACATCAACGCCGGATGCAAGGGGCGGCGTTAGCCCCTTGCCGAGGTCAAGGGCGAGGAGCCCTTGCAGGGGAGCGCGAAGCG
>CACZJT010000144.1 GCA_902781565.1 uncultured Ruminococcus sp. | reverse complement strand
ACGCACGGAAGTTACGCCTGTCACTTGGTCGCTGTAACGGCTGGATTTGTACCTTCCTTCGTGTGACAAAATCGGTTTGAGTTTTGCGGAATCAGGTAAGAACATAATATGCCACCTACCGGTTCGCAGGCATGGCACGATAACTCGGTTTCTCGGACAATATTGAATTATTATTGAATTTTCGTCTCGAAAAAAGTAAAAAACACACGCCTTTGAACTCGTCAAAAGCGTGTGTTTTTGGGGTCCGCGCTGCGAGGGACTCGAACCCCCGACCTACTGGTTCGTAGCCAGTCACTCTATCCAGCTGAGCTAGCAGCGCACGTTTAACAGCCTATGCTGTCAACTCTGTTATTATACCATATTATTCGGGACGTGTCAAGAGGCATTTGGGTTACTTTACAAAAAGTTCACAATATGCTGTCTGAGGGCGCTTGTTTGCATGGCAAAAAGGTGATTTCTTAGAAAAGAATAAAAAATTATCGTTTTTCGATAAAAAACTATTGACAAACAGTTCGGGATATGCTATACTGTATTTGACGATACAACGGGGAGTGGTTTTTGTGTGGAATAAGACCTGTTCGCTTATGCTTTCGAGGATCGCGGTGACGGGGTTCACCGCCGCTATGGTCATGATGACCTTTTTCGTGCCATACTTCGCGGATTGGTACGAGAGCGCTTCGCAGGGGGCGGGGCTCATCGGCGGGAGCGTTTACCTGCCCGTCATGATAACGCTCTACGCAAGCGAGCTTTGCGGAATGTGGGCGCTTGTCGAGCTTCACATACTGCTCCATAACATCTATCTCGGCGAGGTATTCGTGCCGCGCAATACAAAATGCCTGCGGTGCATATCGTGGGCGTGTATGCTGGCGGGGCTCGCTTTCGCGGTCATGGGGCTCTGGAAATTCCTGTTCTTGCTGCCCGCGTTCTTTGCGGTCATGTTCGGGCTCATCATGAGGGTCTTAAAAAACGTGTTCGAGCGGGCTGTTGAGCTGAAGTCGGAAAACGACTTCACCATATAAGGGGGGATATCTGTGCCTATAATCGTGAATCTTGACGTTATGATGGCAAAGCGCAAGATATCCTCGAACGACCTTGCCGACAAGGTGGGAATAACCGCCGCCAATCTCTCGGTGCTGAAAACGGGCAAGGCGAAAGCCGTCCGCTTCTCGACCCTCGACAAGATATGCGAGGCTCTGGGCTGCCAGCCCGGGGATATCCTCGAATACCGCAAGGAGGGCGGCGAGCCGTGAAGAAGTGGGAGAAACGCTATATCGGGAACGCTATGCGGTGGGGGCTGTTCGCACTCATCGGGGCGATGGCGGTGCAGGCGGCGATAATATGCGCCCTCGTCCCCGATAGTCGGATACTGAAATACCGCGGCGGGCATTTTTTCTACTTCTACCCCCGCACCGAATATGATTGGATATCGACACTTATTTTGAGCGCGGCGGCTGTCCTCTGCCTGTTTTCCGTCGTGTGGGAAATTGTCACGAAACAGCGCATAGCCGACAAGATAGTGCGGAGCCTGCTGACACTGTTATTGGGCTTTGCCGTGTTCGTGGGTTTCGTGATAAGCGCCGCCGCTTTTGAGGGCTTTGCGCTTTTCCCCGAATGGAACCTGCCCTTTGGCGCGGAAGAATACAACATGGGCGGACATCTGCTCCTGCTTTGCAGCTCTCCCGACGGACTTCATCACTCCCACCCCGCCCTATGCGAGGTGCAGGACGAGGTGGTGCATTATCTCGGCTCGGGGGAGATGTATGAGGGCAGAGCGGAGGGCTTTGAGATAAGCCCCACCGAAACGGGCTACACCGTCACCTACACCGAAACGATAAACGGCGTGAGGGAGCAGAGGAGCTTCACCGCCGAAAGAAAGGAGCTTTCCGAATGAGCAGGTCTGCGAAGATAATGGGCGTTATATTCTCCGCGGCGGCTGTGGTGTTTACTGCGGCGGCTGTGCTGACCTCGGCATCGGCGGCGAAGTACGCGGCTGTGGTGGGAGCGGTCGCGGCGGCGGTGATGTTCTTCCTCGACCGCCGCGCAAAGCAGACGGGCATTGCCGTCAAAAACGGATTTATGATGCTGGTGAGCCTGTTTGCGTTCTTCAACATACTCTTATGCTCTATAAGCCCGTGGGTGGTACATTCCGAATACAAATGGCAGTACCCTTTTCAGAAAGCCTATATCGGACTTTACAATAATATCAAGGAACCCGAGTTCTTCCCCGACTTCATGAACGATGTTCGGAGCGGCTACGAGTTCGATTATCTGCCGAGCATTATGCAGGGGGCGGGTCATTACAGCGTGACCTTTGTGACCACCCCCGAACGCGCCGCCGAGTACGCCGCGGAGTTCGGAGCAAGAGCGATGTTCATTATCCCGCTTGACGATTATCTGCAAAGCGAGGGGAGATATGCGCTCGAAGAGCCCGACTATGAGAACGCAAGGGACGGTACTCTCAATGTGTACGTGTCGGAGGGCATGAAAAACGGTCACGGTAGCAAGACACGGATATATGTTCAGTCGGCGGTGCTGAACTTCAACCACCCCCACTCCTCCGCCGTCATAGCCGATACCGAAACGGGACTGGTGCAGTTCACACAGCTGGGGTGAGGGCATGAGCATGGACAGAGAGACAAAAAGGGGCATCATCTGCGCTTCCGTCACGCTGTTTTTGGTCATCGTGTTCCCGATCATACTTCTGTATATTTTCTTCTTTCCGCACACGCAGTATTTTTTCATTGACAGGGCGGCGGTGTGCAGGGAGTACGGCATAGACCCCGAGGGGGATTTCAGCATAGTAAAATATTATGACGGGAGCTTCCTTATCGCCATTGATACGGAGCTTACGATAGACGTTCCGGATGCGGAGCGCTTCATGCGCGAGTGCTTGGAGCTTTCCCCCGTGACAAAGCGTTCCGAGGGCGTTTACAGGTACGGAGAACATCACCCCATAGAGATATACGTGACCCCGCGCGGAGAAAAATACAGGCTCAGGCTCGTCCACATGGAATAGGGAATGGGAGAATATAGATATATGAGACCGACAACAAAGCGGAGAATGATAAACGGCGGCATTTTCTTGGTACTTCTGATAACTGAAATACTCATCGTAATGTATGCTCACGGGTTCGTGAGGGAGTACATCGGGGACGTTCTCTTTATGCCCGCCATGTATTTTCTGATACGCATTTTCACCGATAAATTTCCCCGCGCCCTGCCGCTCATACTGTTCGTTTTCGCCTGCGGGGTGGAGGTGTCACAGTATTTCGAGCTGTACAGGCACCTGGGCTTCGAGAAAGGCAGCCTGCCCGCGATCATCATGGGAACGGGCTTCGCATGGGGCGACATTGCCGCATACGCGGCGGGAACGCTCATAAATGCGGCGGGAGGAGCGATCCGTAATAAAAATAATCACCCCGTACCGTGAAAGGCGGGTACTCGTAAAGAAGTTTTTATGATTTGAAGATAAGGTTGCGTAACCTGGGCGGTTACGCAGCCTTTCTCTTTTTGTCGTACTTCATACTGTCAGCGATGGCAGTCGCTACGGCAACGTTGAAACGATAATGGATCTCGATTTCCTGCGTGCGATGCCCACTGCTCTTGTCAGGAGCGTGAACAATAATCTTTTCGATCAACTCGTGGATGATCTCAGGAGTAAGCTCCGTGATATGCTCATACTTCTGTAAGGGAATCAAGGTGCTGTCGCTGTTCTTCATTGATGAAGTTGCAAAGTACAAGCAGTATGATGAATCGGGACAGCCTGTGAACGGTATCTATGCCGATATGTTTGAGGAAGAATACATGGCTGTCATTGAGAATTATCAGCGTGAGTTTGGCGATGACGATTACATACGCTATCTTGATGCAATTTCTGCTAACAGCACCCATGCCGGATACTTCTCCGTAGACAAAAAGGGCAAGCTGACAGACGGCAAGATCGACAAAAAGGAAAAGACCTCGGACGATGTTTCAGCTTATGACCTTATCATGAAAAACAAGGAGCTTCTTCTTGACCGTGATCCGAAGCGTTCTCCTGTGCGCTTTATATTCTCGCACTCGGCACTCCGTGAGGGCTGGGATAATCCTAACGTGTTCCAGATATGCACCTTGAAACAATCCACAAGTGAAGTCCGCAAGAGACAAGAAGTCGGCAGAGGTCTGCGACTTTGCGTCAATGAGGACGGAGACAGAATGGACACAGGTGTTCTCGGAAATGAAGTCCATAACATCAATGTCCTGACCGTTATTGCCAGTGAAAGCTATGACAGCTTTGCCAAAGGCTTGCAGAGTGAAATCGCAGAAGCTGTCGCATACAGACCCAAAACTGTTACCGCTGATCTGTTCAAGGGCAGAGAGATCAGTGATGACAAGGGCAATACTCAGGTCATTGATGATGATACCGCTCAGGCTATCTACGAGGATATGATCTCCAACGGCTATATCAAGCGTGGTCAGCTCACCGACAAATATTATGAGGATAAGGCTAACAATGCTGTTAAGGTAGCAGAAGAAGTAGCTGACAGTGCGGCGGCTGTTATTGAGATCATTGAGAGCATTTATGATGAAAAGGCAATTCAGCCCGAAGATGCCCGTAAGAATAATGTTGAGCTTAAAGTTGATGACAAAAAGCTCGCTATGCCCGAATTCAAGGCTCTTTGGGAGAAGATCAATTCCAAGTCCATATATGTAGTGGATTTTAAAACAGAGGAGCTTATTAAGAACTCTGTAAATGTTCTGAACAGTAAGCTGAGAGTACAGAAGATATTTTACAAGATCGAATCAGGCTCTATGGAGGGCATTGACTCCAAAGAAGCTCTTGAAAAGGGCGAGGCAATGAAGAAAAACGAGTCCGCCACCGAAACAAGAACTATCACTGCTAACAAAAGCGTAAAATACGATCTTGTTGGAAAGCTCGTTGCAGAGACAGGGCTTACAAGAAAGGATATATGGTTATCCCTTTCCCTCACCAACCCCCCACATCATAGTCAAACCGCCCAAAACCGCCCGATCACGGCAAAAAAATTCTAATTGTCCCAATTTCGGCACACCACTTGTGGTATAATATAAGTAAGGAAAACGCCACAGGAGGAAAAATCGTTA
>CACZJT010000143.1 GCA_902781565.1 uncultured Ruminococcus sp. | reverse complement strand
CCTACCGAACCCGCAGGTAATCACGGGCGAGCAATGCTCGCCCCTACAATGACTGTGGTCAACGTAGCATTTGTTGTAATCCGAGGTGGGGGCAAGCCCCCACCCTACACAGAATTGTGTAGATCGAACGGCGGGAGCAAGCCCCCGCCCTACATCGGTTTGTGCAGTACGGTCAGCCTCACAAATTATGATTTATATAGATATGCCTATTATACCATTTTTTTCATCGGCTGTCAAGGACGTGACGAAATAGTTTTTGGAAACAGCATGGTCTTAATTCATGAAAAATTTACAATAATCGTGTTATAATTTATTTGAACAGTGTAACAGTTACCGCACTTCACCCGACTGATAAAGGTGAAACGTTTCAATAAAGTGAGGTCTGCTTATGAATGATGAACAACTGCTCGGAGCTCTTCGCAGCGATCCGCAGAAGGGGTTTGAAGCTGTGGTGCGGCAATACAGCGGATATGTATTGAAGATCGCCCGCGTTAAACTCGGTGACGTCTGCACGCGGGAGGACATAGAGGAAGCGGTCAGCGATATCTTCCTCAAATTCTATAAGGCGGGTTCTGAGCGCGGCTTTGAGCTTCGGTCTGTGAGGGGTCTGCTCTCGGTGATCGCGGGACGGCATTGTACAGATATTTTTCGCGTGAAAAAGAACGCCGTGGAAACTGTTGGTTTTGACGAGCTTGAAAATCTCATTGCCGAGGATAAGGATATGAACGTTCCCGACCTTGCCGCCGCGGTGAAGTCGCTCGGAGAGCCCGACAGCTTCATCTTCATACGCAAATACTGGTTCGGACAAAAGAACGCGGACATCGCGCGGGAGCTCGGAATGAGCCCCGGGGCGCTCAACACGCGGGTCTCGCGTGGTCTTGATAAACTCAGAAAGATACTGGAGGGGACGCTATGAACGAACAAAAGAAAACAGAGAATATTTTTGATGAAGAAGCGGCGGAGCTCCTGCTGGAGGAATTTGAGGAATTCGGCTCGGACGCGCCGATAACCGATGAGGAGCAGTCGCGCATTCTTTCCTCGGTCATGAGAAAGGCGGGATTTGATATGAACGAGACTATGACGACGAAAAAGACCGGAAAACACGGGAAGCGTTTCATCACACTGATGGCGGCTGCGGCGCTTCTGGGAACAGGCGCACTGGGAGCGGGGGCTTACGGCATTTACGTCAACCATCGTCAGAGCGTTGACAGCTATCTCGGAGAGGGTGCGGCAGATACTCTTGAACAGCAGGGACTGCTTGACGGCAGTGAAACGGCTGTGAGCGAGCATTACAAGATAACACAGGAGACCGTACTTTCAACCGGCAACATAACCTCGATCATAGTTACTGTTGAGGGCATTGACGAGGAGGGCAGGGCGGCTCTGGATTCGGGATACAAGTATCTGTTTGCAGACACGGAGGACGTCCAAAAAGCCTCGGAAAAACGTTTGCTCGAATACTGCTCCAATAACTGGCAGCAGCAGGGCGAGGGCTGTGTGGTGTGTATGTTCAATTTCGAGTACAGAACTCCCGACAGTCCGGTAACGGCGGAGGTCGGACTTTATCTCTGCGATTCCGACGAGCCGGGCAAGCCGTATTTTGTCGGAGATCTTACAGACGGAGAGTACCTCGGCAAAGCGGATTTCACTACAGTCCCAAATGTCGAGGGTGTCACCCTGACAGGCGAGACCAACGGAAAGACGATCTCTCTTTATGACTTTGCACTTACGAGTAATGAATATATACCGATCGACAACACCAATGACAGCTCCGAGTGGTATATAGAGATCGAAAATTCGGACGGGAGCTCAGACAGGCTTACGATAGATGATATCAACAGTCTCGGTCACGCGGGTCACGAGGAAGTGACCGAGCTTACAGACCCCAAAACGCAGACAAACACCCGCGCAGTTTTCTCGCGGCTGATAAATGCGGAGGAAGTGACAGCAGTTACGATAGACGGCGAGAGATATGTAAGATGAATCCTAACGGCGCACCCCAAGCGGGTGCGCTTTTTTGCCCCGCCGTTTCCCGACAAAATGCGATAATATTGTGATATGTACGTAAATAATAAAAATTATGTTGACAAATGAAAGAAAATAGGGTATAATATATTATGAGCAGGTGTCTCTTGCGCTGTAACTCTATATTAAGGATCTGATTTAATGAGCAGTTATGACAGAAGGAATGGCGGCCGCTCCGACAGACTTACCGTCGCGGGGCTTGCCGCGGTGATAGTTGTCGGGGTGTTTGTGGTGTGCGTTATACTCATACTCGCCAAAAGCCTTTTCCCGTCAAACAAGCCCGAGGTCACGGAGGAAGTGTTCACGGGTACCAAGAGCGAGAGCTCTGAGGCGCCCGCTGTCCTTGACGATACTTCCACGGGCGCGGAGGTCATCGTGGACGAGAGCGGCGCTTCGGCAGACGAAAGCTCCCTCGCCGAGGGTGACAGCGCCGCCGATCTAAGCTCCGCCGACGATTCGAGCAGCCGTATCGACGGCGAGACCGCTACTCTCTCTCAGACTGCCTACCTGCGCTCCTCGGGCGATGAGAACGCAGAGCCCCTGCTCTCTATCTCCGCAGGCGAACAGGTCACGGTCATAGATGCCCCCGCGGGCAGCGAGTACGTCCATGTTCGCTACTACGATTATGACGGCTGGGTCTGGAACGGATATCTCTACTGATGAAGCAGCTTTACACATACACGGGTCAGGGCGAGAGCTTTGATTACCTTCTCGACGTCGGCAGGCGCTCCAAGGCTTATTTAAGCGTCAAGGACGGCGTGCTGACCGTTCGTCTGCCTTACGGCGGCAACCGCGCGGCGGCTGAGGAGTTCATCGGCAGGAGCCTTGACTGGATAAAAAAGAATCTCGAACGCTCACAGGACAGGTCGCACCTTCCAAAGGGCTTTACGGACGGGGAGGACTTCTCACTGCTGGGGAAAAAGCGGGCGCTGCGCATAGCCGAGAGCCCCGCCTACCGCGAGCCCGAGCTTTTCGATACGGAGCTTATCGTCTATGTTGCCCCCGGGAGCAGCCGCGCCGACGCGGTAAGGCTCTCACAGCGCTACATCGTGGAGCTTTGCGAGAAGCGCGTGCGGCAGGCGTTCGATAAATACACCGCGATACTGGGACTGCACCCGCGCAAGATCACGCTGAAAAAAATGACCTCCCGCTGGGGGAGCTGTTCCTCGAACGGGAATATTTCGATCAATGTGGACGTGATCTGCTTCGGGCAGGAATGCATTGATTATGTGGTCGTCCACGAGCTATGCCACCTGAAGCACATGGATCACAGCGCGGATTTCTGGCGGCTGGTCTCCACCTGCTGCCCGAATTACAAGCAGCTCAGGGAAATAATGAAGCACTGACGGGTCTTTGCACCCGTCTTTTTGTTTGTACAGATAGTATATGTTTGATACTAACTTTTTGTGCAAAGGGGAGAAATTACGAGAACATTATTGACATATCCGACAGTTAGTGCTATAATGATACTATCGAAGTTAGTATCATTATGATAATATCTAAAAGGAGCGATCATTATGAATAATAGCATTACCATACCTGCGGGAGCTGTGATGAGCGAGGGAAGGCTCGGGAACGGAACGAATTATATCGTATATGTTGACGGGAGCGGGGAAGTGAACGTCTGCGCCGCGTACACCCGAAAAGGCAATAGCATTACGATCTGTACCCGATATGTCAGACGGCTCTGCGGTTCGGCTGATGATTTTGAAAAGCTCGGAGAAGCGGCGATTAAGGACACGGCATACGGCGCATATATGGACGGCGCGGCACAGGGGAGATGAGAAAATGCGGCTCAAAGGCGAGAAAGTGCGTAAAGAAAAGCTCTATGCTGTGGGCTACAGCGCAGAGCTTGAGATGTACGTTATGGAGTATGCGGTGACTTGGATAGCGTGGTATAACAGGTATTTTGCGATCACCGGGGAGGAGTACCGCCTGTTCGACACCGCACTCGAAAAGCTCGACGCGCTCGCGGAGCGCTTCGGCAGGGAGGGCGTGAGCTCGGAGCGTTTCATCTGTTCGGAAAAGCTCTATGAGAACAGCACCGAAGAACAGCGTGCAGCACTCACGAAAATAAGGCAGAAGTCATAGATTCCCCGTAAGGTTCATGATGACAGCCGCCGCCGCGAGGGGAGCGGTCTCACAGCGCATTATGCGGGTGCCGAGGGTCACGGGGGTGAAGCCCTCCCCGCGCAGCAGCTCCGCTTCGCCGTCGGAGAAGCCGCCCTCGCTGCCGATCAGCAGACCGATATCCGTCCCCGCCGCAAGCCCTAAGGAGTTCATGCGGACACCGCCTTTTTCGTAGCACCAAACTGTGCTGTCATAGTCCTTGCAGGCGGCGGCGGCTTCGCGCAGGCTGACCATGCCGCGCACTTCGGGGACGATACCGCGTCCCGACTGCTTGGCGGCTTCGAGAGCTATGCGGTTGTAGCGGTTGAGTTTTTTTGAGAAGCTCCTGTCATCGGGGCGGGAGATACAGCGTTCGGTGAGCATAAAGGTGATATCGAAAACGCCCAGCTCGACGGATTTCTGCACGATGATCTCAGCTTTTTCGCCCTTTGGGACAGCCTGAAAGAGGTGCAGGCGGATATCGGCTTCGGCGGCGCAGGGTGTCTGTGAGAGAATACGGCAGGTCACGAGTTCGGGGCTTATTTCGGTGAGCTCGCAGGAGTAGTCGATACCCTCGCGGGAGAGTATCACGTTTTCGCCCGTGCGCATACGCAAGCTGAGGGCGATATGGCGGGCGTCCTCACCCGTGACCTGTCCGACCCCGCATGAGGGGTCGATATCATTAGTAAAGAATCGCGGCATAAAAACCTCCGAAAATCATAATTTGGCAGGGCAGAGCCCTGCACGAAGTTCGCGGCATTTTGGCTACGCCAAAATTTGTTTGTAGCTGAAATATTAGACACCCGCGGCAGTCGGTCAAGGGGCTTTGACCCTACGTTTATTTGATGTAGGGCGTATGACTGAACCTATTTGTGCAAATAAAGAAAGCGGCACTCTGTAGCACAGACAGCGGGTCCAGCGGCGCGACGCTGGCGAGGATTCCTAAGGGCGAGGAGCCCTTAGGCAGGG
>CACZJT010000142.1 GCA_902781565.1 uncultured Ruminococcus sp. | reverse complement strand
TACAAGCACAGCTTGTACAGCGCACTGCAAGGGAGTTTGACGCAGCAATGTGGAATTTTATCCGAAAGATTTGTGCTGATATTTTCTTGGATTGCTATAGGGAGGTGAGGACGGTATGAAAGCGTTTCTCGGAGTATTGCTCATGACGGCGGCGGTCTGTATCGGGCTCGCGGGCTGCGGCAGCGACGAAGCGAAGCTCGAAAAGTTAGGTCGTCAGGGGGCGGAGTACGTCCGCGAAAAGTATGGTTTCGAGCCCGAAGTGAAAAAGGTCACGTTCCGCGGCGGCGGAGATCTTGTCTCGCCCTCACAGCGAAAGAGCGCGGGCTATGTGACTATGGAACATGACGGCAGGGAGTTTTGGGTGCTTGTCCACTCCGACGAACCCGACCTCGACGCCGACAACTACATGAGGGACGAGATCGAAGCCGATATGACCGCCTACTTCAAGGACGCTCTCGGCTGTGAAGCCATATACTGCAAATATCTCTACGACTTTATCAACGGTCAGACCAAAGAGGTGACGAAGTGGCAGGATATGTTCACCTGCGGCAAGTATGGGAGCTTTGAGATATCCATAGTCACATACGGTCTTGAACCCGCAGGCATTTCGGCGCTCGATACCTCGCTGTTCGGGAGCAATACGAAGATATACATTTCCGAACGTACCTCCGCTTCCGATGTGAATGACGGCAATATCCTCTCCCTGCGTATCATGCCCGAGCCCGAAGCGGGGCTCAAAGCCTATTATTACATACATGACGGTCGGACAGAGATGAGGGAATATACGGACCTGTCCGAAAACTCGGACAGGTGGGAGGAAGCGCCGTGAAAGAGCCGACTTTTTCCGTTATTATCCCCGCTCACAATGAGGAGCGCTATGTTGCAAGGTGCATAGCTTCCGTAAAACGAGCCGCCGAATACTGCGGCGGTAAGACGGAGATCGTCGTGGTGTGCAACCGCTGTACCGATCGCACCGCCGAGCTTGCGAAGGCTCACGGAGCGCGGGTGATCGTGAATGAGGACAGGTGTATCGCCAAGGTCAGGAACGCCGGCATACGCGGGGCGCGGGGAGATATCATCGTGACGATAGACTGCGACAACCGCATGACCCGCGGAACCCTTAAAGAGATAGCATATCTTATGGGAACGGGTAAGTACATCGGCGGGGGTGCGCCCATACGCTTCGAGCGGTATTCATTCCCGCTTTGGTGTAACGATATGCTGTGCAGGCTGTCATTCGGGATAACGGGGCTGTATTGCGGCATTTTCTGGGCGAAGCGCGAAACTTTCCTCGCGGTGGGGGGCTTTGCGGAGCTTAAAGCTATGGAGGACGCCGCTACCGCCAAAGCCCTCAGAGCCTACGGCAAATCGCGTGGAAAGGGCTATACCACCCTGCGCCGAAATGTGCTGATAAATTCCACGCGCAAGTACGACGATCTCGGCGACTGGCTCTATCTGAAGCTGATGATCTCGAACCTCGGCACTTTCGCAAGAGCCGCCCTCGGAGACAGGAGAGGTCTCGACCGCCTGCTGGACAGGCTGTTCTATGACTACAATTGACCTCCGCGGCAGATATGCCGCGGAGTTTTTTTCGGCTATCGCAGTTTTCATAAAGCCGAGCTTATGCTCTGCGGCTGTCTTCTTGTTTTTTGCGCGGAGGTCTTGACATAGGGGGGACGATGTGATATAATGTATTTAAGTTAGATGGCGCTAACCTAAAGATCGGAGATGATGTCTTCGAGGAAAGGGAGTGAGGGAACTATGGCTGTGACTTTCATTTGCGGATTTGTGCTGATGGCGGGTCTGTTTCTTATGCTGCCGGCGGGCGTGGGATTTATTCAGGACAAGAAGTTTTTCGGCTCCGCCCCCGAGGAGATAAGAGCCGTGATCCCCGACACAAAGCCCGAGCGTTTTTGCGGTCAGCACGCAGTCGGATGGTGCCTTATGGCGCTATCGGTGCTGATAATGGCGGGAGCGGTCTTGTTCGCGGCGGTAAACGGCATTCGCAGCGGGTTCGGATTCGGGAAGTTCTATCTGCGGTTTACGGCAATGCTGCTTATGCTGAAAGCCTTTGACATCGGCTTTTTCGATTGGGTGCTGCTGTGTAATGGGGGGCTTGGCTTCTTTCCGCATTTCTATCCCGAAACGAAAGCAGTATCGGGACGGCATCTGTTCGGCTTTAACCGCAAGACCCACGCGGCACAAATACTCGGCGGTGTAGTTTTAATGCTGCCTGCGGCATGGATATGCACGCTGTTTTGAATCAAAAAAAGGAGCAAAGCTATGGATAACAAAAACATTTACAGAGCAGTTATCGGTACAAATTCATGGGGAAGCAAGACATACGGCAAGGTGCTGCGCGGCAGCAGCGTTGACAAGGAGACCCTTCGGCTGACGGCGGCGGAGGCGATGGAACGGGGTCTTACGATATTCGACACCGCACAGGACTACGGTCTCGGTGAGGGTCAGCGGCTGATAGGTGAGCTGTGCCCCAAAGAGGCTGTGATCTCCGCCAAATTCACCCCGGGTAAGAAATACGTCAGAGGTCAGGTCAGGAGGTCATTCCAAAAAGACCTTGCCGATCTTAAACGGGACTTCATTGACATATACTGGCTGCATCTGCCCAACTGTATCGAGGAAAACCTTTCGGAAATGATCGAACTTTACAAGGAGGGTAAGATCGGGAACATCGGTATCTCAAATTTTTCCTTTGAAGAGTGTATAAGAGCTAAGGAGCTTCTCGATAAGGCAGGAGTGCCGCTTTTCGGGGTGCAGAACCATTACAGCATACTCGCCCGCGAGTGGGAGAAAAATGGGCTCGTGGAATGGTGCAGAGAGAACGGCGTGCAGTTCTGGGCTTGGGCAGTGCTTGAGGAGGGGCTGCTCGTGCCGCCGAAAAAAGGCGGGAAAATGTCAGCTATGAAGCTCTTGTACCTGAACCGTCAGAGCAGGCTTCTGCCTCTGTACAAGAAAATGTACACTATCGGCAGACGTCACGGTATCACTCCCGCGCAGACCGCAATGGCGTTCTGCACTTCAAAGGGCATAGTACCGATATGCGGCTGCCGCAAGCCCTATCAGGCAGCAGACCTTGATACGGCGGCGGAGGTCAGGCTCTCGGCGGCGGAGATAAAGTCTCTTGAACAGACCGCCGACAGTACGGGCGTCAAGATACTCGGTGCGGATATGTTCAGGTTCGCGGTGAAGAAGTCACGTATCACTGACGAGCGTTACAAGGAACTGACCCTTAACGAATTCACCAAAGCCGCCGAGGTCTACGAGACCGACAAGGCGGGCGTTTATAAAATGTGCAAAAAGGACTACCCCGATGTGCTGGAAGAGCTTGAAAAAGAGCCTTTCACAGACCTGCTGGACTGCGGCTGCGGCACAGCTCCCATGCTCACCCTGCTCCATGAGAAATATCCCGAAAAGCATTACACGGGCATTGACCTGACTCCGAAAATGATAGAAGCGGCAAGGGCGAAAAACATGGAAGGCGTGGAACTTGTGGTAGGGGACTGCGAAGACCTGCCGTTTGAGGAGGCGTCTTTCGATACCGTCATATGCTGTCAGAGCTTCCATCACTATCCGAATGTGCAGGCTTTCTTTGACAGCGTTTCCCGCGTGCTGAAGCCGAACGGCAGGCTGATACTCCGCGACATGACCGCCGAAAGCGATGGGGTGCGTTGGTTCATGAACAATGTGGAGATGCCCGTAGTAAACCTGACAGGTCACGGAGATGTTCATGTTTACGGCAGGGAGGAAGTCGGACGCTTTTGCAAAAATGCAGGTCTACAGCTCGAACTCTTTGAAAAGCGCGGTTTCTTCCGCCTGCATTGCGTGGCAAGAAAACCAAAGGAATAATACTGTTCTTTTAGGGATTAGTATTATAATAGGTAAAACTATCAATGAAAAAAATATATGATCTATCAAAAAAGTATTTTGTAGCAAAATGTGATTTACTAAAAAAATATCTCGAATCGAAAAGTGTATATGATTTATTAAAAAAGTTTTTGTATTGTGTAACTCACATATTATAATTCACCTATTTTTGTTTTTTAATTTATTGGGTCTTGGTACAATTATAACATTTATATCAGTTCTAGGAATAATATGCGGGATTATAACAACTGCTATTATTATCAAAAAAGATATATCCCTAACAAAACTATCAATTTCAAATATTTCAGTTTTTGTGATTTCAGGGATTATATTACTGTTTAGTAACGCTTTTGTTGTTAGTTCTCTAATTGTTTGCGTAGTTCTTTCACTATTGTTTAGCATTAAACAATCTGATGTTTTTTATGAAAAAATAGTCTTTGTGCTAACAAATCCGGTTATTCACTTTTTGGGATATTTTTTTGCAATGATTTATGAAATGTCAAAAGAACCATTTCATTTTCCTTGAAATAATTGTATTAATGCACAATTTATGGACGATTATTTACTTGTCTTAAAAAAGATTTATAAAAACAGCCTCGGTTGCTTCAAACTTGCAACCAAGGCTGTTTTTTATCGAATATGGTCTGCTGTTTCTGTATCCATAGTTAAGGTTTATAACGCCTGATATATACGCCGCCGCTTTCCGAGACCGTCAAGCGCAGGCGCTCGGCGCGGTAGCAAACATATTGAATACACCTCAAAGCAACAAAAAGATAAAAGCAGAGTAAAACAAAAGCAGGCTTGAAACTTTCATCTCAAAAGCCTGCTTTTTTGTGTCATAAGTACCCAAATAGTACCCAAAACCCGTTTTTCGGAAAAAATAAAACTCCGAAACCGTTGATTTCAAGCGGTTTCAGAGCCTTAAAAGCTGGTGCGGATAACAGGACTTGAACCTGCACACCTTACGGCATCAGAACCTAAATCTGACGTGTCTGCCAATTCCACCATATCCGCAAAACTTTTCCGTGAACTATTATACCACAAAATCACAGCCCTGTCAACTCTTTTTTTCAAAAAAACGTTCTGACGGCGGCAATGTCATTGACATATCGGGGAAATCGTGCTATAATCATTATATACTGCCCTCTATTGCAAAGTGCAACGAAGTTGTGCTTTGCAGGCTGCGCAGCAGCCGCCAAAGCCACTATGTGGCTTTGGCAGAGGGCGTATAACGGAGCGCTTAGCGGCGCATAGCGCC
>CACZJT010000141.1 GCA_902781565.1 uncultured Ruminococcus sp. | reverse complement strand
GGTACAAGCACAGCTTGTACAACGCCCTGCAAGGGAGCTTGACGACGAGTGATGAGCCGTCAGTGCCGAGATTTGTCTGCTGTTCTTTTAGGGATTAGTTTATTATGGGGGCGGTCACACGGTATCGTGCGCTTTTGCCTGCCTTGCGGCAGGTTTGGGGGTTGCACAAAAATCGCATTCGCTCTTTTGTGCAATTAAATCGGCGATACATCTGTTCACGGGACGTTGTGCAGAATCGAAACAGAGTCCCTTACTGCACGGCTTTTCTTGATATCGCCGATTTAATTCGGGGCTTTCGGTCTTGCGTTTCTTTTTTGGCATTCTTGTCTGTTCGGTCAAGGGAAAACCCTTCTGAAGAAGGGTTATTCCCTTGACTCTTTCCTAAGACTTTTGGTCTGTGCTACAGTGTGCCGCTTTCTTTATTTGTGCCTGCGGTAATTTTACACTTTCCGTACCGCTTTCCATGCTTTTCGGCTTCACTTGCGGTAATTTCCCACTTTCTAAATCATGCGGAGCGAAGCGACCGCATATCCGTCGCGCAGCGACACCTTCAATTCCGAATTCCTCATTCCTAATTCCGAATTCCCCCGCAAAAATCCCCCCCGAAACGCTCGGAGGGGTCAGCTGTCACTTGCAGAATTTGTTTATGTAGTTGTCTATGCACTGCTCTATGACCGCCCGCGCTGCGTCGGGTCCCGCCACGTCATCTATTACCGTGTCCTTGTGCTCCAGCTGCTTGTAGACCTTGAAGAAATGCCCCATTTCCTCGTAGATGTGCTTGGGGAGCTCGGCGATGTCGGTGTAGCTGTTGTAGCTGGGGTCGTCGCAGGGTATGCAAATTATCTTCTCATCGTTCGCGCCGTTGTCCAGCATCTTTATCATGCCGATCGGATAACACTTCACCAGCGACATCGGCACCAGCGTTTCGGAGCATATCACCAGCACGTCCAGAGGGTCGCCGTCGTCCGCGTGGGTGCGGGGGATAAAGCCGTAGTTCTCGGGGTAGTGGGTCGAGGTATAGAGTATCCTGTCCATGCGCAGAAGTCCCGTCGCCTTGTCAAGCTCGTATTTTACCTTCGAGCCCTTGGGGATCTCGATGACCGCCGTGAAAGTCTCGGGGGATATCTCCTTGGGATTTATATCGTGCAGTATGTTCATTTATGCGCACCTCCGTTATCGTGATTATTTTTATGCAGATTGCGGAATTCCGCGGGGGAGAGCATTTCGTGCTTCTTGAACACCGCGCAGAAATACGAGCAGTCGTTGTACCCCACCTGCGAGGCTATCTCGTTGATGTTGCTGGTATCTTCGAGCAGAAGTTTCTTCGCCTGCTGTATCCTCCGCCTTGCGAGGTACTCGAAGGGGCGCAGGTTCAGGCACTCCTTGAAGAGCCTGCAAAGATACTGGGGGCTCAAACCTATCAGGTTAGACAGCTCCGTGAGGGTGATGTCCTCCTTGTAGTTGTTGTTTATGTAGTCTATGACGGGCTTCAGCTGTGTGAGCTTCGCGCCGTCCTGAGAGCCGTTTTGCAGGTTCACCACGCGGTTGAACTCGATAAAAAATTGATACAGATGTGCGGAGCACTGCTGACCGCCGTAGTAATAATTCGTGCGCATGAGGTAGAGCATTTTCTTGAAGATAGCGTCAAGGGGCGAAACGTCGTATATGCGGAACGCCTTAGCCTTGTCGAGCTTTATGTACTTCATGATGTTGTCTATCTCTCTGCCCTCGAAAGTGATCCAGTGAGTTTCCCAGATCTCCTCGTTGGGGAAGTATTCGTGGGGAACATGGGGCGGCAGATAGAAGCCGTCGCCTGCGGCGATCCTGTACTCCTCACCGCCGAAGCGCAGAGTACCGCTCCCTCTCACGCAGTAGATTATCTGATGATTGGGGTAGCCCTCCTCGCGCACGAAATGGAATTCGGTATCGCGGGCGCCTATCCCGAGTATATAAAACGGCAGGTTGACCTCATCGTTAAGCACGGGGTAATAAAAATCGGTCATATTCCGCCCTCCTTTCCGAGGATAATATATTTATATATCTATAATATCATACCGAACCCGCTTTGTCAAGGGCTTTATATAATTTTTTTAACTTCTCACATTTTTTTAACATTTTCCGCACAAAAGTCCCCGGTTCACCGCAAGCAAAAACGGCACACCCTCGGGTATGCCGTCTTAACAGTGGTCAGTGGATAGTGGTCGGCAGTCAGTGAATAAAGCACACCTGCCCTGTGTCCCCCGGGGTCAGCTGATGACGCTGTGCTTTACTCTGTCCTCGACCTCCGAACGCTTGGCGTTGTTGAAGCGGTCGAGAGTGCCTACGAGGTAGCCCGTGATGCGCCTTATCCTCTGGAAGGGTACGTCGCTGAAATGGTAGTCCACATCAACATAATCGCCGTCAACGTTCAGATCTATAGCCGAAATGGTCTTCTCGGGATACTCCCTCTGACCGTGGATTATATACTCGTTTATCTCTGCCTGCGAAAGCTGTCCGCCTGTTACCGTTACGTTTATCATTGCTATCTCCTCCGATTTGTTTACTGTGATACGCGCGGCATACCTCGTATCATCACGAGCCCCGTGCGCCCTCTAAAACACAATATGTTGTGGTGTCCAAAAATTTTACCACTAAATATTCCGTTTCCGTATATATATTATATCACCCGTGAGGGCGTTTGTCAAGAAGATAAATATAAAATATACGGCGTGTTTTCTGTGCAGATTTCACAATTGACCAAAAGCAAAACGGCACGCCCCCGAAAGAACGTGCCGCAGTCGTATCACAGTATTACAGCCTTTATCCCCCAGATGTTCTCCGCGTAGTCCTTTATGGTGCGGTCGGAGGAGAACTTGCCCGCACTGCACATATTGAGCCAGCATTTCCTTGCGAAAAGCAGCTCGTCGCGGTATTCGGCGTTGGCTTTGAGCTTTGCTGCCACATAGCTTTCGAGGTCGCCGAGAACGTAGTAATGATCGGGAACGTGCCAGCTCGCGCCGTCAGTGAGGGCGGCGTACAGCTCCTTGAAGGTGCCCTCCTCGCCGGGGTGCTCCCTCTCCTCGCAGTCGGTCAGGCTGCCGTCTATCAGCTTGTCGAGGACTCGCTTTATCTTCGGGTCGGCGAGCAGCTTTCTCGGGTCGTAGTCGGGCATGGTCTTTTCCAGCTCCTCCACACGCGCCCCGAAGATGTAGTTGTTATCCTCCCCCGCTTCCTCGGCGATCTCGATGTTAGCGCCGTCATAGGTGCCGAGAGTGACTGTGCCGTTGAGCATGAGCTTCATATTTCCCGTGCCGCTGGCTTCCGTGCCCGCCGTGGATATCTGTTCCGAGATATCCGAGCCCGACACCAGCTTTTCGGCGTAGCTGACGTTGTAATTGCTCACGAACAGCACCTTGATCTTTCCCTTTACCTTGGGGTCGTCGTCCGCGTCTATCATTCTGCCTATCTCACCGATGAAGCGTATTATCGCCTTGGCGCGGCGGTAGCTCGGCGCCGCCTTAGCCCCGAAGATGTAGGTAGTGGGCGTGAAGTCCGCAATGCTGCCGTCCTTCAAGCCGTAGTAGATGTAGAGTATCGAGAGGGCGTTGAGCAGCTGGCGCTTGTACTCGTGAAGGCGCTTTATCTGGGTGTCGAATATCGTATCGGGGTCGATGTCGGCACCGTCTTTTAGCTTTATGTAATCGGCGAGCTGACGTTTTTTCAGCTTCTTGATACCGATGAACTCCCGCAGGACGGCTTCATCGTCGGCGTATTTTTTGAGCTTCGCCAGCTCGTCCAAATTCTTCACCCAGTCCTCGGAGCCTAAGAGCCTTGTGATGAGTGCCGACAGCTCCCCGTTGCAGAGCCGCAGCCAGCGCCGCTGGGTTATGCCGTTTGTTTCGTTGAGGAAGCGCTCGGGGTAGAGAGCGTACCAGTCTTTGAGGGTATCGGCTTTGAGTATCTCGGTATGTATCGCCGCCACGCCGTTCACATGAGAGCCCACATAGCAAGCCATGTTCGCCATGCGCAGCTTCCCGTCCCCGACGGGTGCGAGGTCGGCTATCTTCTTGCGGTCGAAGCCCTCACGTTCCGCGGCGTACATCTCCGCCTTGAACTGTTCGCTTATCATAAGGCAGATATCGTAAACGCGGGGCAGGAGCTTTGCAACTATTTTCGTGTCCCACTTTTCGAGGGCTTCCTGCATGACCGTGTGGTTCGTGTAATTGAACACCCGCTTTGCTATGTCAAGAGCCTTATCGAAAGCATAGCCCTCGCGGTCTATGAGTATGCGTATCAGCTCGGGGACAGAGATGACGGGGTGAGTGTCGTTGAGCTGTATCTGCACGAAGTCGGGCAGGGTGTCGAGAGAGCCGTGCAGAGCCTTGTGCTTCTTCACGATATCCTGCACCGACGCCGAGGAGAAGAAATACTCCTGCTTCAAGCGCAGTATGCGTCCCTTCTCGAAATCGTCCTTCGGGTATAGCACGGCGCTTATGCTCTCGGCTTCGGCGCGGCTTCTGAAAGCGTCCTCGAAGTCCCCCGCGTTGAAGGTATCAAGGCTGAAATCGCAGAGAGACTCCGCCTGCCAGAGCCTTAGGGTACCTATGTTCTTCGTCCCATAGCCTATCACGGGCATATCGTAAGGCACGGCGCGGACGTTCTCACCCACTGCGTACTCAACCTCCACCGCGTCCTCCTCACGGCGCACGGACCAGGGGTCGCCGAAGCGCTGCCAGTCGTCCGCAAGCTCCTGCTGACCGTAGGTCGGGAGTATCGCCTGCCTGAAAAGCCCGTACTTGTAGCGTATGCCGTAGCCGTCGAGGGGCAGGTCGTGAGCCGCCGCCGAATCGAGGAAGCAAGCCGCAAGCCGTCCCAGACCCCCGTTGCCAAGAGCCGCGTCCTCTATCTCTTCAAGCTCCGAAAGGCTGTGACCTATCGCGGCGAAAGCCTGCTCCGCCGTTTCGGTGAGCCCCGCGCAGAGCAGGTTATTGTACACCGCCCGTCCCACAAGGAACTCCATAGAGAGATAGCAAGCCCTGCGCCCGTCAAGGTGAGCGGCGCGGCTCTTATCCCAATTGTCCGATATTTCGGACATCACCGCCGCCGACAGCACCTCATGGAGCTGTTCGGGGGAAGCGTTCCCGGGTGTCACGCAGTATTTTTCTCTAAGCCCTGCGGTGAGCTTGTCTTTAAGTGCTTCGGGTGTTATCATGTTGGTTTCCTCCTGTTATCATGCCACTACATTATTATAGTTCAGCACTGCAACTTCCGTGACCGGAGCCCCCAGCGCATTTGTCAGCTTTTCGATCTGCTTGATGGTAGTACCATCAAATACCGTTTCTCCGCAGTCTATAACCATCAACTTATTCCCTGCTTCAAAATAAGCACTTGTGTTTTTTTGGATGGAAGAATTAGTTGCTGTGAATACCTAAAACATTTGTTCAGAGGTGGTAGAGTTTGAGCAAAAAGAAATTGATTCTGATAATTGTTATATTACTTGCGCTTGTTGCAGCTGTAGTTGCAG
>CACZJT010000140.1 GCA_902781565.1 uncultured Ruminococcus sp. | reverse complement strand
CTTTGCGCGCGGTCTGATTGAAATGGGGCGCTGCCCCATACCCCGCCGGGCTAGCGCGCCCGGAGGCGCTTTTTTGCTAACGCAATTTCTCCGTGAAGATTGTCTTTAGCCAAATAAACAGTGGGTCAAAGCCCCTTGACCGACTGCCGCGGGTGTCTGAAAGTTAAACAACAAACTATTTTTGTCGTAGCCAAAAATGCCGCGAACTTCGTGCAGGGCTCTGCCCTGCCAAATTATGATCTATCTCCTCTCTGCACAAAACAGCCCCGACATACTTCCCGTCGGGGCTGTAATTATAGATATCTGTATCAGCGATCAATACTGCGGGTTCTTGCGGTACTTCTCGCGGGGGTCTTCTACGGTATAGTTTATCTTCAGCGAATCGAACAGGCTCATGTCGGGGTTCGGCTGGGGTCCCGTGGGATTGCTCATGAAGTCCTCAAGACCATAGGTCTGGATAAACTTCTTAGCGTTGCCGTTCATGTAGAGGTTGTTGAATACGACAGACAGCTCCTCGCCCGCGCCGTATACCTCGATGATGAACTTCACTACGTTGAAGAATACCGAGATAGCGCCGTTGGTCATGCCGCGTATCTCCTTGACCTTCTCATCGTACATCTGCATAACAAGCAGTATCGCTCTGCGGTTATCGCGGCAGTCGGTGGTCTTGTCGAGATAATCCTCAAGGGTGTGGATTATCCAGCGCTCTACCTTCTTGTTGGAAGAGCTGATAACACGCGCGATGATCTTCTTTTCAAGCTCGCGCTGTCTTATCATGATCTTGTTCGAGAATACCTCACGGTTCGAGAAGCCCTCGCCCAGTCTCTCAACGCTGTCCTGCAACAGCGGGAGCATCTCGGTAAGAAGTCTCGTCCACTCGCGGGAAAGCTGCATAGCACCCGAGGATTCCGCGGTGAGTATGTCGAGGAATATAGCCTTTGCCTCGGGGTCGAGGGTCTTGGCGGTCGCCTTTACTCCCGGGGAAGCCTTGCCCTGGAGTATGCCCGCGATCTCCATGCCGTCCTTGATCTCGTTGTAGTAGCGGTAGAAGTCCTCGAAATCAACGGCGATGTCGTGATCCTGAATGTACTGCTCGATGAGTATGAGGTCAACGGGTATGCCGCCCTGCTCGTACAGCATCATCATCTCCGACATATCCTCCCACGCACGGGAAGTAACGAAGTCGGGGGTGGCGTTCGGGTTGAGCTTCTTCTTGGCGATCATATCGTCCTCGGGGTCAACGCCGTAGAAGTCGTCGGGATTGAGGGTCAGGAACGAGATGATGGCGGTATGTATCTGCGCTTTAAGGGCAAATTCCTTCCAGCACATGAATTCGGGCTCGCAATCGACCTTTTTCAGACGGTCGAGGGTAGCGATATCGAATTCGGTAACGGCGTGGTTATACTCGGGAGGGTTTCCCGCGGTGGCAACGACCCAGCCCTCGGGGATCTGGTGCTTACCGAAGATCTTGTACTGCAAGAACTGGAGCATCATAGGCGCTATTGATCTGTCAACGCAGTTGATCTCATCGAGGAACAGCAGTCCCTGGCGGATACCCGTTTCCTCCATAGTCTCGTAGATGTTCGCAATTACCTCGGACATCGTGGACTCTGATACCTTTACCTCACGACCGATGAAGTTCTTGTCAACGATCATGGGCTGACCGATAGCCGATTCACGGGTCTGGTGAGTCATAGCGTAGGAAACGAGGTTTATCTGCAAATCCTGAGCTATCTGATCCATGATAGCGGTCTTGCCTATTCCCGGAGGTCCCATAAGGAACACAGGTCTCTGTTTTTCGAGAGAGATCTGATAATCTCCCCACTCGTCGGTCAGCAGGTAGGACTTTATCGCGTACTCTATCTGCTCCTTTGCCTCTTTAATATTCATCTGCACATTCCTCCGTCAAAGAGATGTATTATTGCTTAACGCTTAACATACGATTCACAAAGCATTACATACTTATTATAATCTATTGCTAAAAAAATGTCAACCTTGAATCGCAGCTTTGTATGAATGTACAAAGATTCGCGGCGTTATATAGGCATTTTGACTATAGGTTTTTGGCAGTTTTTTGCAGCGCCCTTGTCATCATTTCTCATATCGGCGTTTGAGAGGTGGTGCTTTTGCCTGCCTTGCGGCAGGTTTGGGGGTTGCACGAAAATCGCTTACGCTCTTTCGTGCAATTAAATCGGCGATACATCTGTTCTCGGAACGTTGGCTTGATTTGGTCGTTTCTGCCCTTACTTATCGGCTTTTCTTTGGTATCGCCGATTTAACTTTCGGACTTGCGTTTCTTGGGTTCGCTTTATCTTGTCGGTACATGCTCTGCCCCCACGCGCTTCGCGCTCCCCTGCAAGGGCTCCTCGCCCTTGACCTCGGCAAGGGGCTAACGCCGCCCCTTGCATCCGGCGTGTCTGTGCTGCTGTACGCTTGCGGTGGCGCCCGCGTTCTTTATGTACGCTCTGTAGCTTCGGCGCAGCGCGTTTCGCTTGGCGTACTGCGTCCGCATAAATGCGGCGCAGCCGCTCCTTCAATTCCGCATTCATCATTCCGAATTCCGAATTAAAAAAGGACTGCCCCTCACGGAGCAGCCCTTCTGTTCTTATGGTGTTTCGGCTTCGCGGCTTAGTACATTCCGCCCATGCCGCCGCCTGCTGCCGCAGCCATTGCCGCGTCCGCAGCGGGCTCCTTGATGTCAGCTACAAGGCTCTCGGTGGTGAGCACCATAGCCGCAACGGAAGCCGCGTTCTGGAGCGCACTTCTCGTTACCTTGGTCGGGTCAACGATACCCGCGGGGAGCATATCAACATACTCCTCCTTGTAGGCGTCGAAACCGTAGCCGACCTTGTTAGCCGATATGATCTTGTCGATGATGACACTGCCCTCAAGACCTGCGTTAGCCGCGATCTGACGAACAGGCTCCTCCAGTGCACGGAGCACGATCTGAGCACCCGTCTTCTCGTCGCCTTCCAGCTTGTCGCATACTTCCTGTACCGCAGGGATAGCATTCACGAGAGCCGTGCCGCCGCCTGCTACGATACCTTCCTCAACGGCTGCCTTGGTAGCCGCAAGAGCGTCCTCTACGCGGAGCTTCTTCTCCTTCATCTCGACCTCGGTAGCTGCACCGACCTTGATAACGGCTACGCCGCCTGCCAGCTTCGCAACTCTCTCCTGGAGCTTCTCGCGGTCGAAATCGCTGGTGGTGTTCTCGAGCTGGGTCTTGATGTTCGCAACTCTCGCCTTGATCTCCTCGGAAGAACCCGCACCGTCAACGATGATGGTGTTCTCCTTCTGAACGACTACCTGTCTCGCCTGACCGAGCTGCTCTACCTTGGCGTCCGCAAGCTCCAGTCCGAGGTCGGAGGTTATTACCTGACCGCCCGTGAGGATAGCGATATCCTGTAACATTTCCTTTCTTCTGTCACCGAAGCCCGGAGCCTTTACCGCAACGCAGGTGAAGGTGCCGCGGAGCTTGTTGAGGATAATGGTCGAGAGAGCCTCGCCCTCAACGTCCTCGGCGATTATGAGCAGCTTCTTGCCCATCTTGACGATCTGCTCCAGCAGAGGCAGAAGTTCCTGAATGTTCGCGATCTTCTTGTCGGTGATGAGAATGTAAGCATCGTCGAGAACGGCTTCCATCTTGTCGGTGTCCGTTACCATGTAGGGAGAGAGGTATCCGCGGTCGAACTGCATACCCTCAACTACCTCGCTGTAGGTCTCGGCGGTCTTGGATTCTTCGATGGTGATAACGCCGTCGGAGGTGACCTTCTCCATAGCCTCGGCGATCAGCTTGCCGACTTCCTCGTTTGCGGAAGAAACGGTGGCAACTCTCGCGATGTCCTCGCTGCCCGCTACCTTCTTGGAGTTCGCAACGATGTTCGCAACAGCCGCGTCAACAGCCGAAGCCATGCCCTTCTTTACTACCATGGGATTAGCGCCCGCGGCGATGTTCTTCATACCCTCGCGGATAAGAGCCTGAGCCAGCAGAGTCGCGGTGGTGGTGCCGTCGCCGGCGGCATCGTTGGTCTTGGTGGCAACTTCCTTCACGAGCTGAGCACCCATGTTCTCGAAAGCGTCGTCAAGCTCGATCTCCTTGGCGATGGTAACGCCGTCATTGGTGATGAGCGGAGCGCCGAACTTCTTGTCGAGAACAACGTTCCTGCCCTTGGGTCCGAGAGTGATCTTGACGGTATCCGCCAGCTTGTCGATACCTGCCTGAAGCGACTTTCTCGCCGCTTCACCGTACTTTATATCCTTAGCCATAATACTTTTCCTCCTAAACTATTATTGTTCGATCCGAGAATTATTCCTCGACTACCGCGAGAACGTCCGCCTGCTTGATTATGGTGTACTCCTCGCCGTCTACCTTGACCTCGGTGCCGCTGTACTTGCCCGCGAGCACCTTGTCGCCGACCTTGAGGTACATCTTTACCTCGTTGCCGTCGATGACTCCGCCCTCGCCGACTGCTACTACCTCAAATACCTGGGGCTTCTCCTGAGCCGCCGCCGTGAGGATTATGCCGCCCTTGGTGGTCTCCTCAGCCTCGCACTGCTTTATTACTACTCTGTCAAGCAATGGTCTGATCTTCATACCGATCTCTCCTTTTCCTATATAGAATATTTTTGACATTGGTTTTTAGCACTCACTCTCTTCGAGTGCTAATATTATTTTATCACCTTTTCAGAAAAATGCAAGTGTATTTTGACGTATTCGGAAAACTTTGTATATATGCACAATTTTTCACGGTAGTTTATTGGTATTATTGTCTGATTTTAAGGCATTCGCTCTGTGCAAAATCTCAAAAATGAAATTTTCGACAAAAATATTTCATCTGTTTTACACAATACAGTCCTTGACAATTCGTGCATAATGTTGTAAAATATATTAAATAGATATGTCAAAGAATTATTATCAGAAAATATGTGCTATTTACAATTTATTAAATAAATAGTAATACAATCATAAACAATTATGTTTGTGAATTTGTTATAATTAAGATATCAATTATGATTTTTTATAGGGAATATTCAAATTTCAAGTCTCCGGAAAGCGGAGGCACGGCAGGGCGATCCGGTACGCTTTGCCGCAATGTATCAGCATAAGGAGGAAGTGTGTATGTCATTAGGCAGAGTTCTGGTCGTTGATGACGACAAAAATATTTGCGAGCTTTTAAGGCTCTACCTCGAAAAAGAGGGTTACGGAGTTATCCTCGCCCACGACGGCGATGAGGCTGTAGTAAAGTTCAGGGCGCTCAAGCCCGATATCATTCTTCTTGACATAATGCTGCCCGGTATCGACGGCTGGCAGGTGTGCAGGGAGATAAGAAAGAATTCCAACGTCCCGATAATCATGATAACCGCCAAGCAGGAGACCTTCGACAAGGTGCTGGGTCTGGAGCTGGGCGCGGACGACTATGTGGTCAAGCCCTTCGATACAAAGGAAGTCATCGCGCGTATCAAGGCAGTTTACCGCAGAGTGGGTCAGTCCTCCAGCGAGGCAGAGGTCAAGGAGGTCAAGTACGACAAGCTGTCCGTAAACATGACCCGCTATGAGCTCAAAGTCAACGGTCAGGTGCTCGATACTCCCCCGAAGGAGCTGGAGCTTCTGTTCCACTTAGCTTCCAATCCCAACCGCGTTTACACGAGAGATCAGCTCCTCGACGAGGTATGGGGCTTTGAATACTACGGCGATTCGAGAACGATAGACGTTCACGTAAAAAGGCTGCGCGAAAAGCTCGAACACGTATCCGATCAGTGGTCTCTCAAGACCGTATGGGGCGTAGGATACAAGTTTGAAGTGACAGAGAATAATGATTGACCGCAAAAGCCTGTTCTATAAATACTTTTTGATCTGTACGGCAGTAATACTGATAAGCTTTATAGCTTTAGGCGCAGTATTACTGCTTATTTCTTCTAACTACTTTAACGGCGCAAAGCAGCGTCAGCTCGAAAAGAGCGTTACCAACGCCGCCGCAGGTCTCTCGGGCGAGATGAAAGCCAATCCTGCTTCGTGGAGCGCTCATGCGGACATACGGATCGGAGAGTATGCACGGAACTCGGGCGCGGATATGCTTCTTGCCGCGTCGGACGGCAGCGTTCTGCTGACGTCAACTCTTTCGGACGAAAACAAGGAGCTCGCAGGCATCAAGATCTCCGCGGAGCTTCTCGGTAAATTTACGCAGGACCCCGTATGCGTATACACCGATTTTGACGGAACGCTCCCCTCAAGCGTCATGGTGGTGGGCTGTAATTTCACGGGCAACGGTCCTGATTACTATATGCTCGCCATGCCCGTAGCCGATCAGGACGACCACTTCACCCGCGATATCATGGAGATATTCATTCTTTCGGCGGTCATAGTCCTTCTGATCTCTATGGTGATAATCTACCTTTCGACCATAAAAATGACCGCTCCCATAAAGGAGATGTCCCTTGCCGCTAAGAAGATAGGGCGCGGAGATTTCGACATACAGCTCCCCGAGTACGCCGAGAGCGAATACAACGACCTTGCGGCGGCGTTCAACGAAATGGCGGCTTCGCTGAAATCCTACGACACCATGCGAAACAGCTTCATAGCGAACGTTTCCCATGAGCTGAGGACGCCCATGACCTCTATCGGCGGCTTTGTGGACGGACTTCTCGACAACACCATTCCCCCCGAGGAGCAGAAGCACTACCTCGAAATAATCTCCTCGGAGGTACACAGGCTCACGAGGCTGGTACGTTCCATGCTGAACCTTGCGAAGATAGAATCGGGCGAACTGAAGCCGAACTTCACGTCCTTCTCGGTGCTCGACCCGATAGTTGACACGCTTGTGACCTTTGAGAAGCGGCTGGAGCAGAAGAACATCGAAGTCCGCGGGCTGGACACCGACAGACGGTACAACCTCTGGGCGGACGAGGATCTTATACATCAGGTCATCTACAACCTGCTGGAGAATGCGATCAAGTTCGTAGACATAGGCGGGTACATCAACTTCCGTTTTGAGGAAGTCGGGTATCTGACGGTCATCTATATACGCAACAGCGGCGAAGGGCTTTCGCAGGAGGAGCTATCGCTGGTATTTGACCGATTCTACAAGACGGACAAATCCCGAAGCGAGGACGCCACGGGCGTAGGTTTGGGGCTCAACATCGTAAAGTCGATAATCAAGCTCCACGGAGGAAAGATACAGGTACGTTCGGTGCAAGGCGACTACACGGAGTTCATGTTCTCGCTGCCGAATAAGAACATAGAGTAAATCATAATTTGGCAGGGCGGGATAATTCGGAATTCGGAATTATGAATTCGGAATTGAAGGTGCGGCTACGCCGCGTTTATGCGGACGCTTCGCTCCGCATGATTTAGAAAGTGTAAAATTATCGCAGGCGAAAAGAACGGAAAAGCTATCTGTAGCACATCAACGACGGATGCAAGGGGCGGCGTTAGCCCCTTGCCGAGGTCAAGGGCGAGGAGCCCTTGCAGGGGAGCGAACGTAGTTCGCGTGGGGGCAGCGCCCCCGTTGCGCCGCAGGCGCAAAAAGCACACGTACCGACAAGACAAATCCCCGCCAAGAACCGCACACGAACCGCCCGCTTAAATCGGCGATATCAA
>CACZJT010000139.1 GCA_902781565.1 uncultured Ruminococcus sp. | reverse complement strand
AGTTGTATCCTAATCTCTTCTCAGAGTATTATGATCTCAGTTACGTTTCGGTTTTACCCGAATTACTGACTTCGCATTTTTTAGTCTTTGCTTGACTTTCAATTACTTCTCTCAAAGCAATTTCCAAGGGTTTGTTTCGTTTAGCTGTTCAATTTTCAAGATGCTTGCACGAGCTTCCCTCGCACTCTTTAAGTCACGATCTTTCGATCTCTCACCTTCGCTTCGATTTTAGGTCGTCGCTCTCGGTGACTCATCTATTATATCATAACTTTCTTTGTTTGTCAAGCCTTTGTTTTGTAAACTTTTTGTGAACCTCGGTTCGTTTTAAGTTTACTCACTGTAGCCGACACTCTTTATTTTATCACATCTTCAAGCTTTTGTCAACCCCTCTTTTGTAAAAGATTTGTGAACTTTAGCTCGTTTCTGTGATCCTGCTGTACGCTCGCTTGGACTGCTCCGCGAAAACCTATCGCTATTCTTAGCTTTCGGCTCTCATCTTTGTTTGTCCCTTGCGTTTGACAGCTTAATTATTATATCACCTTTCTCCACGCTTGTCAACACTTTTTTCGCATTTTTTTGAGATTTGGTTGGTTGAACAGTTTTTTCGCAAATTCTTTTGCATATTTTTACCTTTATTCCAATTTCTGTTCTTTTCGGCTCTGCCCTGCTGTGCCGAAAACTATCTCCGCTTCCGAATACACAATAAGCGCACAGAATCATGTTGATTTATTCAAAAATATAGCCTATACTATATTTAATATCAGTTGTTAAACTTTTCAAGGACATATGATCTGATATTTTACGACATTATTTTACACAATATGATGTAGGCTTCGGGTATTCCTGCACCAAATAATGTGTTTGTTTACATACTGATGCGCTGAACGACACATTTCTCTCGTCATTTTGCACAAATTTGTCACATTGAAGGCTTTTGAACGAAATTCTGTACTCTCAAAACGTGTTTGTATCGGAATTGGTTACAGAAAGGTTAATATTGTACCGAAATAGGTTCTTGTTTCGTAATTCTTTTGTAAGAAAAGTTACAAAAGCTTCCGTTTTTTATTTAATTTCAAAAAAACACTTGACATCTTTATGATAAAATGATAAAATGTTATTAGTGCAAGAGGCACCTGAACGGATATAAAAATAGAGTTTCCGTTTTGTCTAATATTTGCCGCCGCAAATTTACTGTTATCTTTCGCGCCGCCCGGCACATGATAATAGTAATGACGGCAGATCGGATATTATTGTGCGACTGTAAAAAATTTGTAAGGACGTGACGACTTGGAAAAGTTTGTTATTCGCGGCGGGAGACCGCTTAAAGGCGAGGTATTTATCAGCGGCGCTAAAAATGCCGCTGTTGCTATCGTTGCCGCTACTATATTATGCGATGAACCCGTTATCCTTGAAAACTGTCCCCAGATCAGCGATATCACCTTCTGCATGAAGATCCTTCGCTCTATGGGTGCCGAAGTCAGGGTCGTTTCTAAAAATAAGGTTTATATCGACTGCCGTTCTCTCAACACTACTCACGTACCTGCCGATATGGCAAGAGAGATGAGGGCTTCCTCTTATTTCTTGGGTTCTCTGCTCGGTCGTTTCCATGAGGCTCATGTTTCGCTTCCCGGCGGCTGCGATCTCGGTGACCGTCCTATAGACCAGCACTTAAAGGCTTTCAGGATACTGGGCGCCAAAGACAGCATGAGCGACGGCGAGGAGCATTTGAAGTCCGAAAGACTTATAGGCGGACTTATCTACTTTGACATGAACAGCGTCGGCGCTACAATAAACGCTATGCTGGCGGCTTGCAAGGCTGACGGCTACACCGTTATTGAGAACTGCGCCAAGGAGCCGCACATCGTCGATGTTGCGAATTTCCTTAATTCTATGGGAGCCGATATCATGGGCGCGGGCACCGATACGATAAAGGTTCACGGTGTAAAGTATCTTCACGGCGTTGAGTACCCCATTATCCCCGATCAGATCGAGGCGGGTACATTTATGGTCGCTGCTGCCGCTACTCACGGCACCGTTACAATAAGGAACGTTATCCCCAAGCATCTCGAATCTATTACCGCCGCGCTTCGTCAGATCGGCGTCAGCGTTGAGGAATTTGATGATTATGTAAGAGTCTGGACTCCGGGCGAGCTTAGAGGCACCACGATCAACACCATGCCTCACCCCGGTTTCCCCACCGATATGCAGCCTCAGATATCCACTTTACTGACTATGGCTAAGGGTTCGAGCGTCGTTACAGATGAGATATTCTCCAGCAGGTTCCGCTATGTGGCTGAGCTCAGAAGAATGGGCGCGGACGCTAAGGTAAGCTCAAAGTCAGTGCTTATCACGGGCGTCGATGAGCTTAAAGGTGCTTCGGTGACCGCCCCCGATCTTCGTGCGGGCGCCGCTCTCGTTATCGCGGGGCTTGCCGCAAAGGGCGTTACCGAGATCCGCGATATCAAGTATATTCAGCGCGGATATGAGGGAATTGAAGAAAAACTTCGCGGTCTTGGCGCGGATATAGAGCTTGTACACTCGGTTGATTACTTCGAGGACAACATCAAGATCAACGCTTGAATCTTTTGGGCGTTCCCGCTCGGGAACGCCTTTTTTCGATGATATTTTTATAGTTTTGCGGTTGACATATGCCGCTATTGTTGTTATAATAAATGTATGACAAAAAAACACAGGAGGAAGGCTTTAAATGAATAATATCGAAACTAACGCGGCTGATACGCCCGTCAGCGTCACCGATGATTCGCCAAAGATGAGAACGCTCATGTTTCTGTACAATCCCCGCTCGGGCAAGGGACTTATCAAGCAGAATCTTTTTGATATAATCAATATCCTCACTACGGGAGGGTTTTACGTTACCGCTTACCCGTCCCAGCGCCCCCTCGATGTTCACGATAAGATCATCTCCGAGGGCGATAAGTACGACGTTATCGCCGTGAGCGGCGGTGACGGTACGCTCAGCGAGGCTGTATCGGCATTCATGGAGGCGGGGATCAAAAAGCCCCTCGGGTATATCCCCGCAGGCTCTACCAACGACTTCGCGGCTTCTATGGGTATTTCCCGCGATATGCAGCAGGCTGCCCGCGATATCGTGGAGGGCGTGGAGTTCGCTTACGATATCGGGCGCTTCAACGGCAAGTATTTCGTTTACGTGGCGGCTTTCGGTATGTTCACGGACGTTACCTACGAGACTCCGCAGCAGGTCAAGAACGTGCTTGGACACGCGGCTTACGTGCTGGAAGGTATGCGCAGACTGCCCAGCTACAAGGGCATGGACCTGACAGTTTACCACGATGGTATTGCTGAATGGGGCAACTTCATCGTCGGGCTTATATCCAACTCACGCTCCATCGGCGGCATGGCTATCCCCTCGCTGGAGAACACGAGCTTCGATGACGGACTGCTCGAAGTATCGCTGGTGCGCACTCCCGAGAACCCGCTCATGCTCCAGCAGACCCTCAACGACATTCTCTCAAACCGCGTGGAGTACAGCAAAAACGTGCTGGCGTTCAGCACTTCCGACCTTACCCTCATCAGCGAGGAGGGCATTTCGTGGACGACCGACGGCGAATCCGGCGGCGTTCACAACGAGGTGGAGATCAAGTGCTTCAAACGCGCCATAAAGATCATCGTTCCCCGCAGGGCTGAAACAGAGCGTCAGACTGCCGCTATACCGATGATAGAAAAGACTTCTGCGGTACATTCCGCAAGTGAGGAGAAACAAGCCGATGAGTGAGCTGACAAAATACCTGCTGACATTTCTGATCTCTATGGTGCCGCTTGTGGAGCTTCGCGGAGGGGTGCCTTTCGGGATAGGCTTCGGACTGCCCACCTACAAGGTGCTTATCGTCTGCATGATCGGCAATATGCTCCCTGTTCCGATAATCTTTTTCTTCGCGCGGAAGGTGCTGGTCTGGGGCTGCGACAAGAAGTACATCGGGAAATTCTTTACATGGTGCCTTGAAAAAGGCAGACACGGCGGCGAGAAGCTGCAAGCCAAGGCAGGCAAGGGAATGTTCTGGGCGCTGCTGCTGTTCGTGGGGATACCTCTCCCGGGGACGGGCGCCTGGACGGGCACCCTCGCGGCGAGTATGCTCGATCTGGACTTCAAGAAAAGCGTCATCGCCGTAATGTGCGGCGTAATGCTGGCGGCGGCTATCATGACCGTGCTCAGCCTGGCAGGAGTTACGGCACTCGGAAAATAACGTCACCCGAACCGACGAAAGGCGGGGGCTATGGACAGGATCGTCGGACTTTACTTAAACGGCGGCACGCTCCGCAAATACGCGGGGAGCGCCGCCGAACTCATTCTTCCACCCGAAATAAAGACAGTTGGCGACCGCGCGTTCGCGGGAACGGCAGTCAGGCGCGTAACCCTGCCCGAGGGCGTCACGGGTGTGGGCATGGGCGCTTTTGAGCGCTGCACTTCCCTTGAAGAGATAACCCTGCCGAAGTCGCTGGGCTACATCGGGAGGGAGGCTTACAGAGGGTGTACGGTGCTGACCTCGGTGGATATCCCGAGGAACACGCGGCGGCTCAACAGCGAATGCTTCTTCGGCTGCACTTCCCTTTCGGAAGTGGGACTGCACGAGTACATCATGTTCGGCTCGGAGGTCTTTGAGGGCTGCCCCTCGATACGCAGGCTCACGGCGGGAGATATCGCCATCGTGACCCCGCGGCTCGGGCGTGAAGCAGAGCGCTTCGAGCGGCTCGTGCGCTGTCTGAGATACAAGTCCATGCCGCCGAGGGCAGGTATGCTCCCGCCGCAGATCACAGCGCAGCTGGCGACAGAGCTGTACTTCAACTTCGGAGCTGCCGATGCACGCAGATACATCGCCGAACACATGGCGGAGGTATTCGGGATCCTTCTCGAATGCGGGCGGGACGACCTTCTTCGGCGGCTCGCGGAGGAACGTGAGCTTATCGGGCGGGACATCGAGCAGCTCATAGAGCGCTCCATAAGCTCTAAAAAGCACGAGATCACGATACTTCTCACCGCCCTCCGCCACGAAGCACTCCCCGCCGAAAGCTCGGCTGACAGATTTGAATTATAACAAGAACCGCCGCAGAACTTTAACCTCTGCGGCGGTTTTTTGCCTTATTTCCTTTACAAATCGACAGAAATATGCTATAATATGTATAAGCCCGCCTTTTACGAGCTTGTCGGAAGCTTTGCGGCAACGGGAGTTTTCGAGTGGGTCAAATGGCTTATAGAGCGCAATAAAAAGGGCTAATCCCACAGCGTGAAAGCAGGCACGTCCCCCGAATCCTGCACAATACGGAGAGGAGCATACCTCTATAAAAAAACAAACGCCGTGGAAAATCAGCGAACACCACGGCGTTTATCAATGCTCAAGGAGACTTGTTATCCAAGTCAATTATATTATACCACGGTTTTCGCGGTTTGTCAAGGGAGTTCAAATATTTTTCACAAAGCCGCTTTCATGATCTTTACAAATCGACAAAAATATGCTATAATATGTATAAGCCCGCCTTTTACGAGCAATCCGGCTTGGAAAGGAGGTCGAGAGCAATGCTCAAGGAGTTTTTCCTGTCATTTGTCGGAAGCTTTGCGGCAACGGGAGTTTTCGAGTGGGTCAAATGGCTTATAGAGCG
>CACZJT010000138.1 GCA_902781565.1 uncultured Ruminococcus sp. | reverse complement strand
TAAGGGCAACAATTCGCTGTCCATTTCCGCACAGAGGGAGGAATGTATCAGGTTCGTTGGAGACTGCGAATATCAGGTATACTGTGACGATGGAAAATCAGGAAAAGATGATCAGCACAGACCGGCATTTATGCAGATGATGCAGGATGCCCGTGACGGTCTTATCAGCAGAATTGTTGTGAAGAAGTATGCGTGCGGTAGGGACAAAAGGGAATGTTACAGCTTCTTTACAAATCTGAGGTAAAGAAAAGCTGTTATTATTAGTGTTGCCGAACCTCCGAGCAGCCACAGCTTACTGATGCCCGTTTCCGTCGAAAGACCGAAAAGGTAGAACACGCCGAACCTTGCTTTGAGGAAGAAATTTGCCGAGAAGAACAGAAACGATGCCATGTAGCCTATGACCGTATTCCCGCCGATCGCCGAACCTGCTACCCCGACCGAGCCGAGAAACAGCGCCGTGAACAGACCTCCGAAATAGTGTGCCTCAGTAACGGTGCTTTCTCCTCTCACGAGCCCCACTGTTATGACACCGTACAGAACAGCCGCGATGATAGTCAGATATGCTATCCGCATGGCACATACTGTGAGATATGGCATTCGCCTGACGCGCACCACGTCCCGAATGTCCTCGTTTTGTTCGGGAAGAAATACGGGGGTCAGCAGAAGCGTGCCCGTCAGTGAAAGATACATTTCGAGGGGCTGTGCGGAAAGAGGGGCGCTGAGCGAAGTAAGGCTGAAAACTAACGGTACAGTAAGCGTGAGTGCGGCGGCGGCGAGTATATGCGGCAGGGCATTTCGTTTAATGTCTGTGCAAAGACAGCTTAGATAACAGCTTGCTTTCACCGAGCCTGCCCTCCCTTCTGAGCTTCCATACAAATACATACAGCGCGGCGCATACAAGTCCCAGTGCCGTAAACAATAGCCTGTTCAGGGCGAATACCGTGATATTGTCCATGAATCCCTGTCTGTCAAATTCGGTGTTGTGGCGTATCACAAGGTCGAATACCCCGAAGGTCTCGCGCATTGGGGTCATGAGCATCGTCACGAACCAAAACCCGAATTGGAATATTACTACAGCAACAGAGGGGATAAGACCCGTCAGCAGCATATCTATGCCCGTGACGGCTATCGCGGTGGGTAGTATCCATATAAGGGAATACTTGAACATGGCGAACATATCCATCATGGAAGGGTCATAGAACTGCGCCACACGGATATTCGCAAGGACTGCCGTGAAAAGCACGGGTATCATCTCGGCGGTGACAAGTGCCGCAAATCTTGCCGACACCAGCTTTATGGAGGAGATACTGCGTGAGTAGATAAGCTGTTCCGCTTTGCTTCGCTTGTCCGAAGAAAGGAATACAGCCACGAGGAACACCGGCAGGAGCGTCATGTCAATGCCGTGATAATCGCAGAAAAGCCTTGCATAACCGTTCGTTATCTTGTCATCATTTATAAGGCTGTTGTATTCGGCAAGAGCTTCCTCGTAGGGCATCGGACCCAGTGAGAAATTGTACATTATCTCATCCGGAGAATACTTTGAACCGCCGCCCAGTATCTTGTCGGCTTCGGTCATTAGCGCATGGAAATCGTCTATGCTCACATTGTCAAGTACGCCGAGCTCGGGTATCGCATATTGTTTAAGATCATCGTCATATGTGTATTCTATCTCATAAGTTGAACTGACGTGATGCTCTATGTCCGAGATACCCGTGAGAGTGGAGAGTATCACGGCTATCTTGTCCTTGTCGGCGCCTTTGAGATGCACCTTATGGATAAAGCCGTAGGGGTAGGTAATATACTCGTTGTTGACGAATTCGTTTATAAGGCTCGCCGTGGCTTCCTGTGTAAGGGTCGGCGGGTCGTCCACCACCACCATGCCGTAAACGCCCCCGGGAACGGGAGGCTCGAAGCTCTTGTAGCCTGCTCCCATATCGCTCCAGAACTGGGTATAGAACCCAAAGAACACCTCTGCGGCAAAAAACAGTATGAATATCTTCGAGAATACCACTCTCCGAAGCTCCTTTGCAAACAGCATCAGCCCTCACCTCCCATATCAATACAACCGTTTTTGAAAAGGCAATAGATATATGCGTCCTCCAGACAGGGCGATGTCTCTGCGGCACCCGTCAGATCGGGAGCGCCCTCATGTACGAAGCGGACAGTGGTCTGTGAGCCCTGCATGACCATGCCCGTCACCGAATAAAGGCTCTTGATCTGCGGCAGGAAGCGCGATTCGACCGTTACCGTCCACACTTTACCTTCTGCGTCATGAATAAGGTCTGCTATTCTGCCTGTCCAAAGAATCCTGCCTTCGTTCATGACCGCTGCCATTTCGCAGGAGGCTTCGATATCCCCGACGATATGCGTTGACAGTATGACGATCCTTTCCTCCGCGACCTCTCCGAGAAGATTGCGGAAACGTATCCTCTCCTCGGGGTCAAGACCTGCCGTAGGCTCATCAACTATCAGCACCTTTGGGTCATGGAGAAGCGCCTGCGCGATACCGAGCCTGCGCTTCATTCCTCCCGAAAGTTCCTTGACCTTCTTTCTGCGGTGCTCATTAAGATTTACCTTCTTCAGAAGCATATCCGCGCGTTCCCTTCTCAGCGCCTTATCCATGCCCGAAAGCACGCCGAGATAATCAAGGCACTCCTCAACTCTCATAGTGGGGTACATCGAAAACTCCTGCGGGAGGTAGCCTGTCATAGAGCGTATTCTCTTTCTGTCCTCTATGGGTACGCCGCATACCGTGATAGTCCCGCTGTTTTTGAGGTGAAGCGCCGCGAGAGTTTTCATGAGCGTCGTCTTGCCCGCGCCGTTTCTGCCCAGAAGCCCGAACATACCTTTTCCTATGGTAAGGTCCACATTGTCAAGAGCTGTCTTTGAGCCGTATCTTTTGCTTACGTTCCTTATCTCTATTTTTTCATCCATAATGTTGTCTCCTTCCGAAATCAAAAGATCACAGCACCTTTCCTCCTGCTGTGATCTTATGATAACCTGTAAATTTCAACTTTTTATCAACTTTTGCAAAAAATTTTTGCCGTAACTTTCCCTCCGCCGTCCGCGGCGTTTTCTATAAGCAGACTTCCGCCCTGCTTTTTGCAGAGTATACTGCATATATACAGCCCCAGCCCGAAATGCAGATCGGGATTCTGTTCTCCTCTGAAAAAGGGCTTTGACGCATTTTTGAGCGCCTCGGCTGAAAAGCCCCTGCCGTCATCGTGTACGGTAACACAGAGCATATCCCCCTCTACGCCTGCCGAAACGTCTATGCGGCTCTCGGCATACCTCACGGCATTCGACACAAGGTTCTCATATACCTGCATAAAAAGCTCGCTGTCTATGCTTGCTTCTATGTCGCCGCCGTTATCGGCAGTGAACGAAAACAGCAGATCACCGCAGACGAGCTTTCCCGTGTCCTCCATCTCCGCAAAGATATCAGCGAGCCTTGCGGGGCGGCGTGTGGGAAATATATCCTCGAGCTTCTGAACGGCGTTCATTTTTTCGGTGTAGCCCGTGAGCCTGTTTATCTGTGACCGCATTTTTTCGAGTATCTCGCCGCGCTTTTCCTCGGACAGCTTCCCGCCGTAGCTCCCGAGCAGTTCAACATATCCCGAAAGTACGGTCAGCGGAGTTCGCAGGTCGTGGGAAAATGCCGCAGACAGCCTTTTCCGCTCTTCAAGCGTATGCCATATATCCATATTGCTTTCAAAGAGCTTCTGACGCATATCCTCAAAAGCGCCGCACAGCACGCCGAGTTCGTTCTCCTTATCGCAGTTCACATGAAAATCAAGCTCGTTCTCCGCTATCTTCTTTGAAGCGTCCATGAGAATGGCTATGGGCTTTTTCAGCTCGCGGGCATAAAATACATACCCCGCCGCAGAAACACAAAAGATGACCCACAGCACGCTAAGCACAGTCCCGACATTCTCGGCGGCTAAGTAAAGGAACTGCCTGCCGCTTCTCACCCATTCTACCTTTCCGTCGATGACCCTGACTTCCTGTATCGGGTAATAAAAGTCATATGAGCTTAAAAGCCTTTCGCTCATCCGGGCTATCGCTTCAAGGCCCGCAAGCACAGCGCCGAGACATATCGGTATATACATAAGCAAAGCCGCTTTGAGCGACTTCATGCGTTTAGTTATGTTACCCATTTATAGCCCATTCCCCATACTGTTTCGATATGAGAGCCTTCGCCGTACTTTGACAGTTTGACACGCAGTCTTCTTATATGCTCGGCGACCACGGAGCTGTCACCCTCGGCGTCATAGCCCCAAATCTTTTCATAGATGCGCTCCTTGCTGTAGACCTGCCCCGTATTTCGTGAGAGCAGTTCAAGTATCAAAAACTCCTTTTTGGCAAGGGTGATCTCTTTCCCGCCTGCGGATACTGTCATATCGGCGTAGTCCACAGAAAGGCTCCCGCAGAGAAGGATATCACGCTTTGCCGCCGCCCTGTTATCGCGCCTGATGTGGGCAGCGACCCTTGCGCCAAGCTCTTCGAGGGAAAAAGGCTTGATGATATAGTCGTCGCCCCCCGCCGCAAAGCCCGATATCTTGTCGCTGTCCTCGATCCTTGCGGTGAGAAATACTATCGGGCAGGAAACATAGTCCCTTATGCGCCTGCAAACCTCAAAGCCGTCGGCTTCGGGCATATTTATATCGAGCAGTATAATATCGGGCTGTCTTGAAGCCAGCGCGACAGCTTCGGTGCCGTTTTTTGCCGTGAATACGAGATAACCGTTAAGCTCAAAGTAATCCTTGACAAGGCTCACAACATCGGGCTCATCATCTGCAATCAGTATTTTATACAATCGTCTGCCCCCTCCTTGAAAAATACAGTATTATTATACACCAAAAAATACTGCTTGTCAATCGTGCGGAAACAGCGCATTGGAGCTCGGTTTTCAAAAATGCCCGTGATATCTGCGGGTGCGGAAATCTGAACGCGAAGTCCACGGGCTGACCGCAGATGCCGCAGATATTCTGCGTGGCGTAAATTTTCTTCTTGTTGGATTCAAACTGCGCCCTCTGAGTGCCGTTGTGGTCGGGTCGGAGGTTGGGTCTTGCTCTGGGCCGGTTGGACATGGTAGGTCAGCTCCTTTCGTGTCAGATACCGTGTTTCACGCGGTCGTCAACTTCTCTGCGCTTGGCGTTGTTGAACCTGTCGAGAGTGCCGACGAGGTAGCCTGGTCAACATAGTCCCCGTCGAGGGCGATGTTCACCACGCCGTCACGGTGAGGATAAGTGTTGTTCGCATGGTTCAGATACGCCTGCAATTCCGCTTCGGGGATATCGGGGTGAGTGCCTAATTTAATCATGTGCTGTCACTCCTCACAGTGTCGTTTGATTGTCTTACGCATACGTTCCGTCATGGTCTGCGCCGTGATGTATGCGGCGAGCTGTATACAGAAATAGCGGAGATACTTTTTCATGTCATCGGCTCCTTTCTGATTTTGGGTATAATAAAACCGCCCTCAGCGCGTGAGAGCGGTCATTTCATTCAACATATATTGCTTTTTGAATGTGAATACAACCTTTGCAGTTTGGGTCTTCGCAGTGAAAATAATTTGAATACTGTCTGTTCGGAGAAGAAACGTTAAAAAAATGTTTTTTGCATACCGGACAAAGTATTTTTTCACCCTTGCGAAGCCTATTTATGACTTTGTCTTCTGCCATTTATTGTTCCCCCTTTTCGCCAGTTCAATTTGCCGTAGTCAGAATCCGATTTTACTGCATTTATTATAGCTCTTTTTTCGGCTATTGTCAAGTAATTTCGATTTCGTGCGTGCTTCAATTCCTGCGCTATGCAAACGCATTCTGCCCATTGACTGTCCCCTATTCCGTAACGATAATGTGTAACCTCATGTATGATCGTTCTTGCAACCCATGTGACGTTTTTGCAGTTATTTACATAGATTTCGATTGTTTGACCTGTATTGAAACCTCTGACATTTGGATTACTGCCATACGTTAGTTTAATTCTTTCGCCTAATTCCGGAATCAGGGAAAGAATCTCCCGTCCAATTTCAGACTTGGACAATTCTTCTCTGATTTCTTCTTGCGTAAAATCACCTTTATGCAAATCATGATCGTTAAACAGATCTAACACTTTTGCATAATTACCACTTGGATTGCCTGTCAACCTCTTCGGCAAATTCTCCGCCCGCAGTTTATTGACTTCGGCGCGCGACAGCTTCCTCGGCGGGGTGTATTCCACTTTCGGCTTGTCCTCCGCCCACTTCCGCCCGCGCCTGCCGTTCTCACCGAGCTGACCGCGCAATACCGTCTGTCTTACAGGATATAGGTTGACAGACCGACGTCGTAGACGATGATACAGTCGCAGTTGTCGTGCCTGCCGAAAAGGTCGGTGGGCTGGTGCCGCATTTCGGCACAAATGTCAATGTTCTTTGGAGCCGCCCTCAAATAACATATATCTCGTCAGATTATTTTCCCAAAGATGTAAAATTTTATTATTTCCTATTGCTATTTTCGTGGAAATGATATATAATAATAGAGAATGGGTGCGCTTGAGCGCTCCAGAGGAAAGTATGAAATGGTAAAGGAGAAAGATCATGACCAAGGCACAGAGGTTTTTTGCTGCGATTAAGGATAAAAGGGTCGGTTTCATCGGTACGGGTGTAAGCCACACTCAGCTTATTAGACTTTTTATTTCAAAGGGTATCAAGGTAGTGATACTCGATAAAAAGGACGAGGATCATTTCCCCGAAGAGCTTTATTATGAGTTCAGCGGGAAGGGAGTGGAGTTTTCTCTCGGTGAGAATTACCTTGACGAACTCACTTCCTGCGACATAGTGTTCCGCACT
>CACZJT010000137.1 GCA_902781565.1 uncultured Ruminococcus sp. | reverse complement strand
GGCGCAACGGGGGCTCTGCCCCCACGCGCTTCGCGCTCCCCTGCAAGGGAAAACCCTTCTGAAGAAGGGTTATTCCCTTGACTCTTTCCTAAGACTTTTTATCTGTGCTACAGATAGCTTTTTTTGTTCTTTTCACCTGCGGTAATTTTACACTTTCTAAATCATGCGGAGCGAAGCGACCGCATAAACGCGGCGTAGCCGCACCTTCAATTCCGCATTCCGAATTCCGCATTCCGAATTATTATTCCGCCCCGCTAATTACGATCTATCTATTTCGCTTTCAGCGCTCTCATGGCATTCAGTATCGCTATCACCGCTACCCCTACGTCCGCAAAGACCGCTGCCCACATATTCGCCATTCCCAGGGCGCTGAGTATCAGCACTATCAGCTTGACGCCTATCGCAAATACTATGTTCTGCCGAACTATCGCAAGCGTCCTGCGGGATATGCTCACGGCTCTTACTACACCCGAGGGCTTGTCGTCCATAAGCACTACATCGGCGGCTTCTATCGCCGCGTCCGCACCGTATGCGCCCATCGCTATCCCGACATCTGCCCGCGAGATCACGGGCGCGTCATTTATCCCGTCGCCTACGAATGCGACCCTGCTCTTGCCCTTGCCTTCGCTCTTTATGAGCTCCTCGGCTTTCGCTACCTTGTCCTGCGGCAAAAGCTCCGCATATACGCTGTCAACTCCCAGCTCCCGCGCCGCGGCTTCTCCCGCAGACTTGGAATCGCCCGTGAGTATGACAGTTTTGATACCCATGCTTTTCAGCTTCGCTATCGTCTCGCGGCTGTCGGACTTCGGCGAATCGCTTATCGTCACCGCGCCGAGATACTTCCCGCCAAGCGCCGTGTGTATCACCGTTCCGCCCGCGCTCTCCGCACCGCTTACCGAAATGCCGTTATTCACCATGAGTGCCGCGTTGCCCACAAGCACCCGCTCGCCGTCAAGCTCGCAGGAAATGCCCATGCCCGCAAGCTCCGTCAGAGCCGTCACCGGTCTAAGCTCCAAGCCGCGCTCCTCCGCTGCTGCGACTACGGAACGCGCTATCGGGTGATTGGAACCGCTCTCCGCAGCCGCAGCCGTTTCAAGAAGCTGCTCCGCCGTACAGCCCGCGGAGCGTATGCCCGTCACCGAGAACCTGCCCTCCGTGAGCGTGCCCGTCTTGTCGAAGATCACCGTCCCCACATCCGCAAGGGTCTCCATGTAGTTGCCGCCCTTTATCAGCACTCCCTGCCTCGAAGCTCCGCCGATGCCGCCGAAAAAGCTCATCGGTACGGAGATAACGAGCGCACAGGGACAGCTAACAACGAGGAAATTCAGCGCTCTCATGACCGAATCCGTAAAGGTCATCTCCGAGAACAGCGGCGGAAGCACAGCCAAAAGCACAGCCGCACCCACGACTATGGGCGTGTAGTACCGCGCGAATTTGGTAATGAAGTTTTCCGAACGCGCCTTTTTTGAGGCGGCGTTCTCGACCATGCCGAGTATCTTCGACACCGTGGATTCGCCGAATTCTTTGGTCGTGCGTATCGTCAGCGTTCCCGAAAGGTTCACGCAGCCGCTCAAAACCTCGCTGCCGACCGACACCTCCCGCGGAAGGCTCTCGCCCGTAAGCGCCGCAGTGTCAAGGGCGCTCTCGCCCTCGGTGATGATACCGTCGAGGGGCAGCTTTTCGCCCGCGCGGACTTCAATAAGCTCGCCCACCGCGACCTCCGAGGGGTGAACGGTCACGCGCTCGCCCTCCCGCAGCACCACCGCGCTGTCGGGACGGATATCCATGAGCTCCGCCACCGACTTTCGGGAGCGGGTCGTGGCTATGTTCTGGAACAGCTCGCCCGTCTGGTAAAATATCATTACCGCCGCGCCCTCGCTGTACTCGCCCACCGCGATAGCTCCCACGGTCGCCACGGTCATGAGGAAATTCTCATCAAAGAGCTGTCCGTGACCCATGTGCAGGACGGCTTTCTTCACCACGTCCCAGCCCGCGCAGGCAAAGGGCAGGGCGAACAGTCCGATCTGCGCCGCCGTAGGCAGCTCGACCATGTGAGTGACCACCTCCGCGATGACGAGCAGCACTACCGCGCAGATGATACGTATGAGCATTTTCTTCTGCTTTTTCGTCAGCTTAGCTTTCATATCTTTTCATACTTTCTATTATGCGATAAGGTCAGTCAAATATCACCGAGGTATCGGGTTCTACCTTCTTGACCTCCTTCTGTATCGCCTTCTGTATCTTCTTCTCGTTGTCGGCGTCATACTCAACGGTCATTTTCTGTGTCATGAAGGTAACTGTGCAGCTCTGCACGCCTTCGAGCTGTGACACGGCTTCCTCCATCTTGCGTGCGCAGTTAGCGCAGTCGAGGTCTTCCATCTCAAATACTTTCTTTACGATCGACATAATGATCTTCCTTTCATAAGTTTATATGTTTATGACCGCCACCGCGCAGTCCATTCTGCCTGCGGCAAGGCGGTATTCGACGTTTTGATAGCCCATATCGGCAAAAAATTTCCTGTAGGAGTACATATCGAACTCGCTCTTGAACTCCACGCCCACCGCGCCGAGCAGCTTTGTTACGAAGTGCTGAGAGCCCGATGCGGCGTTGATGTAGGTCGGGATAATGAGCTTCCCGCCGGGCTTACAGACCCTTTCGAGCTCCCTGACGGCGGCGCGGGGATCGTCGAGCAGGTGTATTACGTTGCCCGCGATGACCTTATCGAACCTGTTGTCGGAGCAGTTCAGAGCCGTAAGGTCGGCGAACATGAACCGCACGTTACGGAGCCCCGCGCAGTTTATCCGCGCCTGCGAGAGCATAGCCGCCGACCTGTCGGTAGCTATGAGCCTGCGGCACTTTTGCGCGGCGTGAACGGTTATCGAACCCGTCCCGCAGGCGCATTCGAGAACGGTATCATCGGGGTCGAGCTCATCTGCGACGAGCCTGCCCGTTTTCAGGTAGACCTCCTTATTATAGAGCGTTTCCGCGAGGTCGTAAAACCCTGCTACGTTATCCCAGATCATCTGCTTTCTCCTTTCATTCGGTAACGTGTTCCATGCCCGTTTCGATCATACTGCGGACGTGGTCGTCGGAGAGGGAGTAATACACGACCTTGCCCTCGCGTCTGAAGCGGACGAGCTTATTGTTTTTGAGCACCCGAAGCTGGTGGGAGCAGGCGGTCTGAGTAAGACCGAGGAGCTGAGCGATATCGCCCACGCAAAGCTCGCCGTCCAGCAGGGCGTAGAGTATCCGCACCCTCGTGACGTCGCCGAACACCTTAAAAAATTCCGCAAGATCGAAAAGCGTTTCGGCGGGGGGCATTTTATCCCCGACGCGGCGGACTATATCCTCATGCACGCAGCAGGGTTCTTCGATCGTTTCGATTTTCACAGCGGCAGCGGTCATTTTTCTCACTCCTTAACGTTCTATCATTTGCTCATATGCTTATCTGTTCATATGATAACATATTTATCCCCGCTTGTCAAGAGGGTAACAAAGATTTTTCCATTTTCAGCACAATGCACAAAAAAGCCCCGCAGAGCGGGGCGGGAATGCAGAACATAATTGGGCAGGGTATTTCGATCTCGGTGTAGGGCGGGGCGGCTGGGCTGCGTTGGTGCAGCTCCCGCCCCTTGACCCGAACAACGTTACGTTGTTCCATTTGTGTAGGGGCGCACCTTGCCCCCGCCTGCCTTGCGGCAGGTTTGGGGTTGTGCAAAAATCGCGTTCGCTCTTTTGCACAATTAAATCGGCGATACGTCTGTTCACGTTACTTTGTGCGGGGCGGTTCGCTTCTGCCCTTACTGAACGTTTTTAATTGATATCGCCGATTTAAATGGGGCGGTCGGCTTGCGGTTCTTGGGGCGCTTTGTGGTTTAGGTTCGCTCGCTTCTTTGCGCCTGCGGCGCAACGGGGGCGCCGCCCCCACGCGCTTCGCGCTCCCCTGCCCAAGGGCTCCTCGCCCTTGGGAATCCTCGCCAGCGTCGCGCCGCTGGACCCGCTGTCTGTGCTACTGTGAGCTTCTTCTTTTTATTTGTGCTTGCGGTCATTTTACACTTTCCGTACTGCTTTCCATACATTGCGGCTTCTCTTGTGGTAATTTCCCACTTTCTAAATCATGCGGAGCGAAGCGTCCGCATAAACGCGGCGTAGCCGCTCCTTCAATTCCGCATTCCGCATTCCGAATTCCGAATTACGATTTCCGCATTCCGAACTACAAATTATCATCAATGCAATACCATACTCGCCAGCGCCGTTATCAGCGGGAGGGTCAGCATGGAAAATACCGTCGTGACCGCGAATATCTCCGAACACCTCTGCGCGTTCTTTCCGAATAACAGCGCGAACATCGTTCCCGTAGTCGCGGCGGGGCAGGCGCACGCTATGCAGACGATGAGCCGCGGCATGAGCGCCACCGAGGACGGTACGAGCATCATCACTGCCGTCACCGCCGCAGGGATAATGAGCAGCTTGTATGCCGTGGTGGAGAGTATGCCCTTTTCCTTCAAGGCTCCGAGCAGTCCGCCCTGCGCCGCCGTCGAGCCTGCTATCAGCATGGCGGCGGGGGTGTTCATGTCGGCGATGATTTGAAGCGCCTCCGCAAGCGTTGAGCCGACCGCGGGTATCGAGGTCAGCCGAAGCCTTGCCACGTAGCAGACCGCTCCCACGATGACCGCGATTATCGTCGGCGAGGTGACGGCTTTTTTGAGCGCCGAGAGGTCGTGTTCCTCCTTCATCATCATGTAACCGTGAGTGAACACAAGCAGATTGAACACGGTTATGTAGGCGGTAAGGTACAGCACGCCCTCATCGCCGAAAAGTCCCTTGATGAGCGGTATCCCCATGAACCCGCAGTTCGAGTAAATGCAGGAGAACCTCTCGACCGCGAGGTTCTCGTCCTTTCTGCGTTTAAGGAGCATGGCGAGGGGTATCACCACGGCGAAGCTCCCCGCCGAGAGCAGGAACGTCCAGAGAAGTCCCGAGAAGAGCCTGCTGTTCCATTCCTGCTGATAGCTCATGAAAATCAGCGCGGGGTTGACGATGTTAAGTTCCACCGCCGAGAGCTGTTTGGTGCCGTCCTTTGAGATGACGCCCGTTTTGTAAGCGATAAATCCCACCGCGAGTATCACCGACATAATCAGCACCCGCAGCACGATTATCTGAGCATTTTCCATACTTTCCGACCTTTCCGAAAATAAAATCATAATTTGGCAGGGCAGAGCCTTGCACGAAGTTCGCGTCATTTTTGGCTACGCCAAAAATAGTTTGTTGTTTAACTTTCAGACACCCGCGGCAGTCGTTCAAGTGGCTTTGACCCTATGTTTATTTGATGTAGGGAGTGAACCTGCTTGTGCAAATAAAGAAAGCGGCACACTGTAGCACAGACACGCCGGATGCAAGGGGCGGCGTTAGCCCCTTGCCGAGGTCAAGGGCGAGGAGCCCTTGCAGGGGAGCGCGAAGCGCGTGGGGGCGGC
>CACZJT010000136.1 GCA_902781565.1 uncultured Ruminococcus sp. | reverse complement strand
CTCGTCGTCAAGCTCCCTTGCAGGGCGACAGCCCAACTGCGGTCGCTTTCCTTGATTGCTGAGCCGTCAGCACCGATCTTTGTCTACTAACCTTTTAGGGATTAGTATTATTCTGCAATATCGTCCTCATCGGGCTCGATGTCCGAAATATCGGACAGTTTTGACGGTTCGTAACGGTTCCCGAGAGCCGTAAAGCCGCTCAGTATCTCGGCTTTCATGAGGGCTTTTTTGTCGTAGACCATCTTCAAAGCATCCGCCGCGCTCACATTCGTTATCTCCGCCTTCGGGCAGCTTTCCGAAAGAGTCTGCGTGACCTCGGTGAAGGCTTCCTCGGGACAGTCGGCGAGGTATATCTCGCTGAAATTACTGCGGGTAAGACCGCTCATGTCGAGGGTGTCCGCACCAGAATACCAGAGCGTACCGTAGCCGCAGATGTCCTTTCCGTATTCCTCTATCGGACAGCCCACCAGCGCCAGCGCGTGTACCGAGCCGTCGCCGTTCCCGTCGGGAAGTATCGCGCTGACGGGACAGCCGCTGATGTCGAGCAGTTTCAGGGAGTTCCCGCCTGCGGGGAGGGTAAGGCTTCCCGTAAAAAGATTGCACGAAGCGGAGATGATCTCCGCCGATGAGAGGGCGGTCATCTGAGTGGGGTCGGTCAGTGAATTACCGTCCAAAAATACGGACTTTAAATTCTTGGGACTGCCCTCCTCCGAAAGATCGAAGTCTGTAAGCCCGCAGTCGGAAAGATCGAGATAACCGAGGGAAAATTTCCCGTTCAGCGGCTTCAGCGAATCGACCTTGCAGCCCGAAGCGCTGAGATACCGCAGATTGTAGGCGTATTCCAGCGGCGAAAGATCGGTGACGGAGCTGTTGTCGAACGCCGCCCACACGAGGGCGTTCGAGCTTGCCCGAAGCGGTTCTATGCTCTCAAAGCCGTTGTCTGCGCCCGAAAAATATTCGATATGCGAAAGGTCGGCGAGGGGCGAAAGATCGGTCACATTATTATTATCGAAGGCAAGAATGCGAAGCGAAGGCAAAGCGGCACACTCGTCAAGGGAAGTGAGGGAATTATTTGCGATGAAAAGAGCTTTGAGAGAGGTAAGCCCGCCGATAGGCGCAAGGGAACTTAGACCCATGCTGTTGAGCGCAAGTTCTTCCAGCCCCGTGAGGGTCGGGAGGGCGGCTGTGAGGTCGAGCCTGCTGCCGCTCAGGTCGAGGGAGCGGAGCTGTTCTTTTCCGTCAAGGCAGGTCATGGACGTTACCCCGGAATACGCCGCCCGAAGGTCGGTCAGCGCGGGTAGCTCTGCTAACATCTCAAAGCCCGTGAGTTGACAGCGGCTGATATCCACCACGGCGAGCGAATCGAAATCACCGTCAAGCTCCGAAGCGTCGAAGCTCCCACCTTCTATAACAAGCGTTTCCAGATCGGAGGGGTCGCAAAGCTCCTCGATGAGTTCGCGGTCAACGTCCTGATCTGTAAATGTGAGCGTGGAAGTGATGCTGTCAAAATCCGCATCGGGCTCGATATCGGCGATCACAGGGGCGTCGGCGGCGGTTTCCTTGTGCTTCTTACCCTTTGAGGAGCCGCTTTTCCTGCCGCATGAAACAGCGGAAAATGCGAGAATGACCGCACAGACCGCAGCTGTTATTCTCAAAAATTTCATTTTATCACTTCCCGTTCGTATACATCTCGTTAATAAAAATTATATCATGTTCATACCTGATTGTCAAGGGCAATAATTTGCAGTACCGAAAACGTTTTAATTATTCGATTTTGAGTAGAATATTTACCTAAAAAGGAATATTTTTAAAACATCGCAATATTTGACTAAAAGAGCGCAAATAATGGTTAGAAATGTAGATGTAATCGTTATATAATTAAATCATGAACAAACATTAAAGATGTTTGAACTTTTAAAGAAAAGAGGTGAATGATATGAAGCTTCCCGTACTTCCCTTGATGGGTATTGCATTGTTTGTGATCGTTACAATAGTTGATGTGTTCTTCCTCTCGATACCTATGTACGTTTATGTCATGGCTCTTATGACGGGCTCGGGGCTCATTATGAGTGTATTTAACGATGATATGCCTTTCATCATGCTCCCCGACCACAGCAAAAAGCGCAAATAACTCCCAAAAAAATTTATCCGCTTGTGTAAACGTTTTCGCGACACTTTGCCCAATGTTTACATTTCATTCAAGACTATCACGATCGGTCGGAATCGAACTGCGGTAGTCGGAGGGGGTCATGCCCGTCCGCTGCTTGAAGCGGTGCATGAAGCAGACCTCGTTTTCGTAGCCGCATACCGCCGCGATCTCGCGCACCGACATATTCGCCGAGGTGAGGAAATATTTCGCCGTCCGTATCCTCGCGGTGAGAAGATCGTCATAGCAGCTTACCCCGAAGCGCTCTTTGTAGAGCTTCTGGAAATATGAGGGGCTAAGGTTCACAGCCCTTGCCATATCCGCCACCGAACCAAAGCCCGCGGGCTCTCTGTAGACCGCCGCGCGGAGCTCATCGAGCTGTTCAAGATAGGGTGCCGCAGCCGTCATTCGCCTTTCGGGTGCGGGCTCTGACAGCTTCATCAGCAGGAGCGTTATCATAAGCGAGATGTATTCCGCACGCCGAGGTATGTCGGGCGCATGGAGCACCTCGCGGCTGAGCATTCGCATGAGAAGCTCCGCGTCCCTAACGCTGTACGGCAGCAAGAGTTCGCCGAAGCGTATCCCATCGGGAACGCTGCCAAGACTGCCGAAATGCAGATAGTGATTGACGTAGCTGCCGCAGACTTCGCGGTAATGCTGCGGCATATCCTCCTTATAAATTATCGCACTGTCGGGCGGGACTTTTTGTTCCCGCCCGTTCAGCGTTAAAAGGGCTTCTGTCTTGAAGATCACAAGCAGGCAGTCCCCCGAACCATTCGGACGGTCTATGCGAAAGCCCTCGGTATGGCGGGTATCCATTCCCATGGCGTGAAAGCAAAACATTGACTTGCCCCCTCAAAAAGTAGGATAAGTAAGTATAAACATATTATACATCATTGTACATTATTTGTCAATATGGTATATTCTTAATAACGGCAAAAAACTATTCGATACAATAAATAATTCGGGAGGTACAATTATGAAGAAGTTTTCAATGCTCGTAAACGCCAATGACATCACGGGGCACATCGAGCGCGGTATCTACGGTCATTTCTCGGAGCATCTCGGAAGGTGCATCTATCAGGGCATCTACGTGGGAGAGGATTCGCCGATACCCAATATCCACGGCATACGCAGCGATGTGGTGGAGGCTTTCAGGCAGATAAAAATGCCCGTCCTGCGCTGGCCGGGCGGCTGCTTTGCGGACGAATACCACTGGCGCGACGGCATTGGTGAAAAAAACTCACGTACCAAGGTACTGAACAAAAGCTGGGGCGGCGTAGTCGAGGACAACAGCTTCGGCACTCACGAGTTCATGGAGCTTTGCGAGCTGGTGGGCTGTGAGCCATACATCGCGGGCAATGTTGGCAGCGGCACCGTCCGCGAGCTTGCGGAATGGGTGGAATACATGACCTCCGACGACCTCTCCCCCACCGCCGACCTTCGCCGAAAGAACGGCAGGGAGAAGGCTTGGAAGCTCAAATACCTCGGCATCGGGAACGAAGCATGGGGCTGCGGCGGCAACATGACCCCCGAGTTCTATGCGGGACAGTACAAGCAGTACCGCACATTTTGCAGGAATTTCTCGGGCAATCAGCTTTACTGTATCGCCTGCGGTCCCAGCGGTGCGGACTACAACTGGACGGACGTGATGATGCAGAACCTCAAGGTCAACGGCTGGTGGCAGGCTGACGGGCTCTCGCTGCACTTCTACTCTGTTCCCGAGTGGAACAAGAAGGGGCTTGCGACCGAGTTCAGCGAGGACGATTACTACGAGCTGATGAACACCGTAAACTACACCGACGAGCTGCTGGCGGTCAACATAGGTATCATGGACCGCTATGACCCCGAGGGCAAGGTGGGGCTGATCGTTGACGAGTGGGGCACATGGTACGATGTGGAGCCGGGAACGAATCCCGCTTTCCTTTATCAGCAGAACACCATGCGTGATGCGCTGGTCGCAGCAGTATCGCTGAATATCTTCAACCGCCGCTCAAAGCGCGTGAAGATGGCGAACCTCGCCCAGGCGGTGAACGTATTGCAGGCGCTTATCCTCACCGACGGCGAAAAGCTCATCAAGACCCCGACCTTCCATGTATTCGACCTCTTCAAGGAACATCAGGACGGCGAGTGCGTATACTGCCACACGCAGAACGAGAATCTCCGTGAGGGCAAGAACGTCCCGATGATCTCCTCCTCCGCTTCGGTCAGGGACGGCGTGCTGACCGTCACCATCGCCAACTGCTCCCTCGATGAGTCGGCGGAGATAGAGTGCGATATCTGCGGATTCGGCGCAAAGAGCGTTTCCGCGCGTACCCTCACGGGCGAAGTCCACGCCTGCAACGACTTCGACGCTCCCGAAAGGCTCGTGACCACGGAGCTTGAAGCGAAGCTCGAAAACGGCAAGCTCCGCGTAACGCTCCCCGCCTGCTCGGTGAGCTGCATAACGCTGAAATAAGACTAAGGGCGGAGGATCCTCCGCCCTTTTTGTATACCCGAAGAAATAAGAAGCCCCCTGCCAAAGGCAGAGGACTTCTTTTTTCTCTCCAAATATTTACTGTTAGTCCGAAATCTTTATTTAGCCCCAATACTCGGACCAGATACTGAAGTATCCGCCCCACGGGATCTCATATACATAAGCGCACTTCTTGCTGGTAGGCTTGCTGTAGCCGTTCATCCAGTAGTATACTTTCTTGTTGTGCTTTATGCTGTTGACGGTCGCCTTGTTGTATACGGCGCCATGTACCGCGCTCCTTACGCGGGAGCTTACGTTGTCATAGCTCACGCCGTCCGCGGTAAGACCCTCGGAAGACATGAATCCGCCGCTCTTATAGATCATATCCTGAACGGTGCCGTAGCCGCTGTAATAAGGCGACCACAGGGGATCGTTCAGATACTTTGCAGCCTCGTAACGGTTCACAACGCAGTCCGCAACGTGAACGATGGGCTCGTTCCAAACATCACCATCAGCTCTGCCTACCTCATGATACACGATACGGCACATAGCCTTCCAGCCGTTCTGATCGAAATCTATCCTTGCGGTGCGGAGAGTCTGAACGCTTGAAAAAGCGCCGAACTTTCCGTCCGCGTAAGCTCTTACCTTGAACTTATAGGAAGTGTCTCTGTCCAGCTTGGCAAGAGTGCAGCTCGTCATGGTCGCGGGAAAATTCCTTACGACAGTCCACTTTGTATACTTGCCGCCCTTCATCACAAGCTGATAATACTGAGCGCCGCTGACATTTTCCCAACGTACCTTCAATGTGCTTGTCTGCTTGCCCCAGGGGTGAGTGTTGCCGTTGTTGAACTTGGTCTCGCTCTTCATGACACCCTTTGCGAGCTTGACCGTGTTTTTCTCTTCGGTCTTCTCGGGAGTTTCCGTATTCTGAGCAGTCTG
>CACZJT010000135.1 GCA_902781565.1 uncultured Ruminococcus sp. | reverse complement strand
CAAATAATTTTTGCCAAAGGCTGTCTGTCTTACAGGATTTAGGTTGACAGACCAATGCCGCGAACTTCGTGCAGGGGTCTCCCCTGCAAATTATGATTTCCGAAAGGAGTTTCCATGCTCGAAAATATCGCTCTCGCTGCGGCTGTCGGGGCTGCGGACGAGAATTCCCTTACCGCCCTCGCCAATAAGGGCGTCTATAAACGCGCCCTCAGGGACGCGGAAAACACTTCCCTCGACTTCACCGAAATGGGCGATACCGCCCTCGTTATCGTCGGCGGCGAAAAATGCGTTATCAGAACACCCCTCGCCGAAAGCAAATGCAGCTGCCCCTCACGCTCCGTCTGCCGCCATATCCTGACGGCTATAATGCTGCTCAAAACCGCCCTCCCTGCCGATCTTCCAACGCCCGAAGCCGCTCCCGAAGCCTTGCCCGAAACGCCCGCGAAAGCCGCCGCAGAGCCCGAAGCTCCCGCTGCACCTGCCCTCACCAATGCGGAGATCGAACGGGTACGGGGCTGCGCGAAAATGTGTACGGAACTTCTTCGCGGACTTCTGACACAAGGGCTCGTGAGAGTTCACGAGAGCGCTCCCGAGGACTTCGAGCTTGCCGCCGTCGCCTGCCATGCCGCGAAAATGGCGGAGTGCGAACGGCTCATGCGGTGGCTCGGCGGTCGGCTCGCAGACTGCGCGGCGCGTAGGGCTTCGTTTGACAGCCGCCGCTTCACCGAACGCCTGCTCGAAGCCGCAGACAGGCTCGCGGAGCTTTCCGAAGGCGAGTTGACCCCCGAAAAGCTCGGCAGCTTCCGAAGCGAGTATCAGCCCGTTGCGGGCGAGCTCGACATCGTTCCCGTGGGTCACAGGGCGAAGGTCGGCGGCGAGTACGAGGGGGACGTGTTCTACTTCCTGAATGCCGACGAAAGCGCAGAGCCGCGCTTCCTTACTTTCTCGGATATGCGCCCCGCCTACTACGACTCCGCAAGGCGCCGCCAGCCCCCCGCGAACCCCTGGGGGCTCGGAGTGCCAATGTCCTCCATGATGAAACAACGTATGCGGCTGGTCGGCGCGAAGGTCTGCGGCGGGCGGCTGTCCTCGTCGAAGGAAACGGTCGTCACCGCGCAGTCGGGGGCGGTGCTTGACAGTCCGATGATACATAAGTTAATGGTCACGGACTTCCGCGAGATCATCGTCACCCTCGCCCGCCGCCGCTCCGACCGCGAAACGGACAGGCTGTTCTTCATCTACCCCAAGCGGCTGAAGGGTCACAGCTTCGACAAGCACACCCAGCTGCTCCGCATGACCTTCGAGGACGAGCGCGGCAGCACCGCCGACTGCGCAGTGAAGTACCGCGCCGAGACTAAGGGCTTCGTGGAGCTTCTCGAACGGCTCTGCGCCAAGATGACCGCCGCCCCCGCAAGGATATTCTCCCTGCTCGTGAGCGCGGATATCTCGGAGGGGCGGCTTTGCTTCTACCCCATAGAGGTCTACGATTTCATAATGCCCATAGAGCTGCACGGCTTCACGCTTCCCGAAAAGTTTGAAGTCACCCCCGACACGGGGCGCTTCACGGAGGATATACGGCGTCACATCACGGCAGTGCGGGATTATCTGACGAGGGTGATGGAAACGGGTCTCGGCGGCGTACAGGGCGCGGGAACGCTCCCGCGGGAGAGCCGTGAGCTCGGAATGGCGCGGCTCGCGGAGCTTACCGAGGGCTTGCAGACCGCCTCCGAGAGCTGCCGCCACTCCCTTGACGACAACAGCCCCGCCGCCCTCGAAGCCATGCGGCGGCTGAAACGGTATCTCGACCTCGCCGAAGACAGGCTCGCCCCCATAGCAGCGCTCTCGGCGCTCGAAAAAGAACGGAGCGTATGATGACCCTTTCATTGTAGGGTCGGGGCTTGCCCCGACCTCGGAAAGATGTAGGTTTGAGTAATACGAGTTAATACTATCATCGCAATAAAGGCACACCATATTTTACACAGAAAGGACGAACGACCATGCTTTACACACAAGACATACCCGACCTGACCCCCGCAGAGGAACTGCTGAAAGAGCTGGGGCTTCCCGCAAGCTATATCCCCATCGGACTGCGCTACATCGCCGAGGACGACGACAGCCTGCTCGGCGGGCTGATCCCCGCAGAGCTGACGCCGCACAGGCTCTCCTATCTGACCGCCGAAAAGTTCCGCAAGCTGTTCTTAAACAAGAAGAACCGCGAGCTTGCCCTGCGCTATATACGTTTCTGCGCCGCCGCTGCGGGGGTGGACGCCGCACTGCTCATCTACGATACGCTGATGTACGGTCCCCGAAACGTGTTTGAGGACAAGCTCTGCGCCGAAGCCCTCTCGGAGCGCATGGGCGGCGATACCGAAGCCTTTATCCTCGCCATGAAAACTGTCTATTGCTGTGAGATGCACAACTATCTACGGTGGCTCACGGGCGGCAGTCCCGAGCTTTGCATGAACGCCCTCGAAATACTTGACAGATACGGAAAAAGCGGCTACAGGCTGTCGTCGGCGGCGCTCTGCACCTACGCCCTCGACCGCTCTCCCCTGCCGCAGGCGGGCGCTCCCGCCTCCGAGACCGCGCAGAAAGCCGCGCGGCGCCTGCTCGACCTTTACGCCGACAAGAAGAACTTCCCGGGGAGCAATATCGCCCGGCTTGCGGCGGGACTGGCGGAAGCGGCTTGCTTCAATGCCAACGCCAAGCCCTGCCTTGACGAGCTGCTTGCGGTCTGCCATGCGGTACCGCAGCTTGCGGTGACTATGGGGCTCGACCTCGAAAGGGTGTTTGACGTTCTCGAGCAGTTCCCTAAGCGCATGAACAACGAATATATCCGCTTCATCTCGGCGGAAAGAAGTCTTTCGGACAAGCCCCGGCGCAGGGAAAGGCTCGGAAGGCTGGCGGCGGCTTACCCGAAGATGTTCCGCACCGTCCTCGGCAGTACAAAGGACATCGCAACAGCCGCGGAGCTCCAGGACATACTTGCCGAGAACGACCCGACCTTCGACAAGGAGAGCTACGACCTGCGGGGGATAGTCCGCCGCCGCATGACAAAGCTCATGAGCGAGGGCGCAAGGAAGCCCGCCGCCGTGGAGGATTTTCTCGGAGGAAAGGGCAGCTACCGCGATATGTACGCCGCCGTGAACGGCAGGAAGATCACCGCGCGGAGCGACAACAGCCTCCCGCCGCTGAACTACTACGGAGCCTTCGGCGCGGACGATTTCCTCAAACGTGTGTTCACGGTGTTCATGACCTCCGAGGTCGAAGCCTATTATATAGATCAGCACATTTACCGAAACTGCGGTTTCCGGGTACTTAGCGATGATGAGGACAAGGCTCACCCCGATCACACGGAGCTGTCAGCGGACTTCATGCTCGAATGCGGAGCGCCGCTGACCGAGGTCATCTCGCGGATAGGGCTTGCGGTAGAGGGCTCGCCCACGGCAGTCACCGAAAAGAACGCCGCCGCAGCCGCAAGGTCGTTCGCAAGATACCCCGATCTTCTCGCCGAATGCGATCACCGCAAAATGTGCGTTACGGGGCGTATCGTCTACGCCAAGGCGCTGGAGCTTGATGCGGGGCGCTTCGGCGGCAAGATAGCCGCCCTTGCGGACGACAGCAGCAAGGCTGTCCGCGAGGAGCTTGTGCGTATCATCACGGCGCACAGGGAGCTTTCGGGCGCGGTCGAGGAGCTTCTTGCCGCCAAAAAACAGGCAAAGCGGGAAATGGCTCTGTCCGTCCTCGAAATGTGGGGTACGGAGGGCTTTACCGAACAGCTGAAAGCCGCCCTCGAGCGCGAAAAGACCGAGAAGCTGCAAGTCCGCATGATCTCGATACTGGGCGCAGAGAGCTCCCCTGCCGCAAAGACCGACGCAGGCGAGCGTATCAAAAAGCTCATGCGCGGGGCTTCAAAGCTCTCGTGGCTTTACGGCGCACCTTTCCCGGCCGTACACAACACTGACGGCAGCGAAGCGGAGGAGGACTATCTCAAAGCGATAATGCTCTGCTATGCGGGCATGGACAGGCTCGCGCGTAATCCCTTTGCCTGCGAGCTTGCGGAAGCCCTCGACCCAAAAGACCTCGAAGCCTTCGCAGCCGAGGTATTCACGCGCTGGTACGACCGCGGTGCGCAGGCAAAGACCAAGTGGGTGCTGTACTTCTGCGCCGTTCACGGAGGCGCTCAGATGTGCCGCCGCCTGACGGAGCATATTAGGGAATGGGGCGCGTACTCCTTCAATATGCGCACGGCGATAGCGGGCGAAGCGGTAAAAGCCCTCGCCATGAACGGCAGCAGCGAAGCCCTCATGACCGTTGACAGCATCGCGCGGAAGTTCAAGAGCAAGTCCGTCCGCGCCGCCGCGAACGATGCTATGGCTGCCGCAGCGGACGGTCTCGGCATAACCGCCGAAGAGCTTGCTGACCGCATCGTTCCCGACCTCGGCTTCGACGATGACCTCTGCCGCGTATTCGACTACGGCAGGCGCACATTCAGCGTGTATATCCGACCCTCGCTCGAACTTGAGATATTCTGCGGGGAGAAGAAGCTGAAATCCATGCCGAAGCCCGGGACTGCCGACGACCCCGCCAAAGCTCCCGCAGCCTATGAGGAGTTCAAGGAGATGAAGAAGCTCATGAAGGCAGCCGTCACCGCCCAGAAGCAGCGGCTCGAATACGTGCTGATGTGCGACAGGAAGTGGACGGCGGAGGGCTGGCGGGCGCTGTTTGTGAAAAACGCGATAATGCACTGCTTTGCGATCGGGCTTATCTGGGGAATATACGAGAACGGCAGACTTGCGGACACCTTCCGCTACATGGAGGACGGCAGCTTCACCACCTCGGACGGGGACGAATTCGAGCTGCCCGACAGCGCGGTAATAGGGCTCGTACACCCCTTGGAGCTTTCGGACGAGCTGAAAGCCGAGTGGACGGAGCAGCTTTCGGACTTCGAGATCGTGCAGCCTTTCCCGCAGCTTTCGCGGCGCGTATTCACTCCGACGGACGAGGAAAAGACGCTCACCCGCGTGACGCGCTTCAACGGCTCGGAGGTGAACAGTCTGTCCCTCACGGGCAAGATGACGCGGCTGGGCTGGTACAAAGGCACAGCGGAGGACGCGGGGATATTCTTCTATTTCACCCGCGAGGACGTATCGAGCCGATTTGTAGGCGCGAACGGCAGGACGGCGGTGACGGGGTACGGAGCCATGCTGACGCATTCGGGCACCTACATCGGCACCTACGACACCGAGGGCGAGGAAGTCACGGCGGAAGACCTGATATTCTTCCGAGCGGGCACGACCCCCAATTATTGGGACAAGGAAGAAAAGGGCTTTCTGAAATGTTCCGAAGTCTCCCCGAGGTATTTCAGCGAGATCGTATTACAGCTGACGGGAGTTTTGGGAGACAGATCATAATTTATGAGGGTAAAAGACATCTGAAACGGAGATACTGCGTTAGCAAAAAAGGCGGGTCCAGCGCCGCCCACGCGCTGGCGGGGCTTGGGGCGGAGCCCCATTATAATCAAACCGCGCGCAAAGTATCTTACCGA
>CACZJT010000134.1 GCA_902781565.1 uncultured Ruminococcus sp. | reverse complement strand
CGCGCTCCCCTGCAAGGCGGTACGAACGCAGTCGTACACTCGCCCTTGACCTCGGCAAGGGGCTAACGCCGCCCCTTGCATCCGGCGTGTTTGTGCTACTGTGAGCTTCTTCTTTTTATTTTACTTGCGGTCATTTTACACTTTCTAAATCATGCGGAGCGAAGCGTCCGCATAAACGCGGCGCAGCCGCTCCTTCAATTCCGAATTCCTAATTCCTAATTCCGCATTCCGAATTATCCCGCCGCTTCTTTCAGCTTGCCGAACTGCTCTTTCGCTTCGGTCAGCAATGCACTGTAGTCCGTGTCCGTCTTGCTCCTTAAAAGCTCCGTCATTCGGCTCACAGGCTCCGTCAGCGGCGTCAGCGCAAGGTTCGCATACATTCCCTTTAGGGTGTGAGCCGTCCCGAATGCGCCCTCATAGTCCTTCTCCGCAAGCTGAGCCTCCAAAAGCGGCAGCCTGTCGTCCTCCGTCGCTTTCCCTACCAGCATCAGGTAAAAATCTTCTTTGTTCATACAGCGCATCAGCCCCTCGTCAACGTTCGCTCCGTATGCTTTTAATTTCTCTATGGTCAGCATAGCAGTCCTCCTTTTTCGGTCTTGATGAGCGCTTCAAATCCCTCCGCAGGCAGCGGCTTCGAGAAGTAGTACCCCTGTATGATGTCGCAGCCCATTTTTTTCAGAAGCTCCGCCTGCTCGCGGGTCTCTACCCCCTCGGCGATGACGGGTACTTCCAGAAGCCTTGCTATCTCTATCATGATGGACACAAGACGGCTGTCCTTGGGTCGGTCGGTTATGTGGCGTATGAATTTCATGTCCAGCTTCAATGCGTCGAGGGGCAGCGAGGTCAGCATATTCAGCGAGGAATACCCGCAGCCGAAGTCGTCCATCTCTATCCTGAATCCCCTCTCCCTCAGAGCCGATACCGTGTCGATTATCTGCCGCGAATCGTCGGTGTAGGCGGATTCGGTTATCTCCAGAAGTAGCTCGTTTTCCGTTATCCCGTTCGCCGTGACTATCTCCGTCAGCTCATCTCCGAGACGGGGGTCGAAGATATCCACCCTCGAAACGTTCACCGAAACGGGGAGCGTTATCCCGTAGCTGTCCCGAAGGCGCTTTATCTCCGCGGCGGCGTTGTTCCAGACGTAGCTGTCCAGCTTGTGTATAAGCCCGTTGTCCTCGAAAAGCGGAATGAATATCCCGGGGCTTATCATGCCGAACTCGGGGTGTGCCCAGCGCACCAGGGCTTCCGCACTCGCTATGCGGGGCTTGTCCCCGCTGATATCGTACTTGGGCTGGAACCATACCCTGAACTGCCCTTCGGCAAGGGCGGTGTCGATGTCGCTTATGAGCCGCTCGGCGTAAAGCTCCTTCTCGTGAAGCTCGGAGTTGTAGAAATTGAAGCCCGTGGAGTAGGTATTGCGGAGCTTTCGGCAGGCGAGCTTCGCGCGGTCGAAGCGGCGTTCCATCTCGTCGGTGCTGCCGTCGTCGGAGTATACGCCTATACGGACGGTTATCCTTGCCCCGCCGAGTGTCTCCCTCACCTGAGAGATATAGTCGGGGAGCTTCTCGCGGAGCTTTTCGTCATGGGGCACATACAGGCAGAAGCTGTTGGAGTCAAAGCGGCAGGCGAGCCCGCCCGTCTTGTTGACAAGGGAGTGTATGCCCACGCCTATTTTTTTCAGCACCATATCGCCGTAGGCTCTGCCGTAAAGCTCGTTGACGATACGGAAGCGGTTGATATCCACGATAACGGCGTCCATAGGCGTATTGCCGTTCTGGGAGTCGAGCAGTTTTCCGTATTCAAAGAAAAATTCCTTATTGAAAAGCCCCGTAAGCTCGTCGCGCTGGGTCTCGTGGATTATCACGCTGTCCTCCGCAAGCTCGATGGAGCGCCCCACGCGGGCTCTTATGACCTCGGGAGCGTCATAGGGCTTGGTGATGAAATCGGCGGCGCCCATTTGCAGGCACTCCACCTCCGAGCCCTTTTCTGCGGTAAGGACGATAACGGGGATACGCCTGAGAGCGGGATCGCCGCGTATGATCTTTAACAGGTCGTATCCGTCGGGCTTTGGCATATAGAGATCGAGCAGGATAAGGGAAATGGCAGCAGACTCGTCCCTTATGGTGTCAAGAGCCTCCCTGCCGTTCCCCGCATATCCTGTCTCATACAGGTCGCTGAGCATATCCCCCAGCATTTCCCGTTCTATGGCTTCGTCATCGACTATGAGCACCTTGCGGCGAAGTCCTTTTTTTCTTTCAAGCAATTCCTTCATTTCGCACCTCCGAAAAGCATGGATATGGCTGTTATAATTATAACACAAAATTCACTGTTAGTCAACAGATTTTTTTTGTTTATATCACAGAAATGAATTTTTAACCATTTATTGGAAAGCGTGTAGGGGCGCACCTGTAGCCGTGCTTTAGCTAAGGCGGGCGCCCGAAAAAAGCGCTTTTGACCCCCGAAACGGGCGCACACATAGGTGCGCCCCTACATAATACATAAATATCACAGACCACTATCCACTATGCACTATACACCGCCCTTCGGGGAGGACTATTTTTGTATTTTTTTTTAAAATGCATCAAAGCACTTGACAAGTCCCTGCATGATTTGGTATAATATATAATGTATTTTTATATCCGTGTACGGAAAAGATCAATGAGGTGAATCATAGAAATGGGATTGATGGACGCTATCTTCGGCAATTACTCGAAGAAAGAGCTTAAACGTATCGAGCCTATCAAGAACAAGGTCTTGGAGCTCGAGGAAAAATATGCCGCCATGTCCGATAAGGAGCTTCGCGGTCAGACACAGATATTCAAGGATAAGATATCCGACGGGCTGGGTACTCTCGACGATATACTCCCCGACGCTCTCGCCGTTTGCCGCGAGGGTGCATGGAGAGTCCTCGGGAAAAAGGCTTACCCCGTACAGATAATCGGCGCTATAGTCCTTCATCAGGGACGTATCGCCGAGATGAAGACAGGTGAAGGTAAGACCCTCGTGGCTTGCCTCGCCGCTTACGCGAACGCCCTCAACGGCAAGGGCGTTCACGTCGTTACCGTAAACGACTACCTTGCGAAATTCCAGTCCGAGGAAATGGGCAAGGTGTTCAGATTTTTGGGACTTACCATAGGCTGCGTTCTCCAGAACATGGACAAGGCTGAAAAGCGTATCGCCTACAACGCGGATATAACCTACGGCACGAACAACGAGTTTGGCTTCGATTACCTCCGCGACAACATGGTCATCTACAAAAAGGACAAGGTACAGCGGGAGCATTCCTTCGCCATAGTCGATGAGGTGGACTCCATACTCATAGACGAGGCGCGTACTCCGCTCATCATTTCGGGACAGGGCGAGGAATCCACCGAGCTTTACCAGCTCGCCGACCGCTTCGCCAAGACCCTGAAGCCCATAACCGTTGTAGAGCTTGACGACAAGGCGGATAACGACCTGCTGGACGGCGACTACATCATAGACGAAAAGGCGCGTACCGCTACCCTCACCAAGTCGGGCGTCAAGAAGGCTGAAAAGGCGTTTAATGTAATAAACCTCATGGACTCCGAGAACCTTACTCTCCTGCACCACATCAATCAGGCGATAAAGGCTAACGGCACCATGCGCCGCGACACCGACTACGTCGTTACCCCCGAGGGCGAGGTAATGATCGTTGACGAATTTACGGGACGTATCATGGTCGGCAGGCGCTACAACGACGGTCTGCATCAGGCTATCGAGGCTAAGGAAGGCGTAAAGGTAGCCCGCGAATCCAAGACCATAGCGACCATAACTTTCCAGAACTACTTCCGTCTGTACGGCAAGCTGTCGGGCATGACGGGTACGGCGCTCACCGAGGAAGATGAGTTCCGCGAGATATACAAGCTGGACGTTATCGAGATACCCACCAACAAGCCCGTTATCAGAAAGGATCACCCTGACGTCATCTACAAGACCGAGAAGGCGAAGTATAACGCCGTTATAGATCAGGTCATAGAGTGCAACAAGAAGGGTCAGCCCGTGCTTGTCGGCACCGTTTCGGTAGAGAAGTCGGAATACCTCTCGAAGCTCCTGAAAAACAAGGGCGTCAAGCATCAGGTGCTGAATGCGAAGTATCACGAGAAAGAAGCGAAGATCGTAGCTCAGGCGGGCAAGTACGGCGCCGTTACCATAGCTACCAACATGGCGGGTCGTGGTACGGATATACTGCTGGGCGGTAACTCCGAGTTCCTTGCTACCGAGGAGCTTAGAAAAGCCGATATCCCCGAGGAGATCATCGTTGATGCCATAGGCTACGCCGAGACCGATGACGAAGAGATCCTCGCCGCCCGTGAGAAGTATAAGGCGGCTAAGGAAAGGTTCGACGCGGAAGTTGCCGAGAAAGCCGAAAAGGTGCGCGAGGCGGGCGGACTGTTCATCATCGGTACGGAGCGCCACGAATCACGCCGCATAGACAACCAGCTCCGCGGACGTTCGGGACGTCAGGGCGACCCCGGCGAGAGCCAGTTCTTCCTGTCGCTGGAGGACGACCTCATGAGACTGTTCGGCGGCGAAAAGGTACAGGCTATGATGGACACCCTCAAGGTCGAGGAGGATATGCCGATACAGTCGAGAATGCTGACGGGCATCATCGAATCCTCCCAGAAGAAGATAGAGGGCAGGAACTTCAACATCAGAAAGAACGTTCTGAACTACGACGATGTAATGAACACCCAGCGCGAGATCATCTACGGTCAGCGCCAGCAGGTACTTAACGGCGAGGATATCCATGACAGCATCGTGAACATGATAAATCAGTTCGTGGAGGGCAGTGTAAATATGTACCTGCTCGACGACGAGGTACATGACGACTGGAACCTTGCGGGACTTAAAGACTACCTCATGGGCATAATCACGGCGGACGGCGATTTCGAGTACACCGCCGACCAGCTGGAGGAGATCAGCAAGGCGGACATCATCAAGCAGTTACAGGAGCGTGCGGACAAGATATATGCGAAGCGCGAGCAGGAGATCGGCAAGGAGCAGCTCCGCGAGGTGGAGCGCGTCGTTCTGCTGAAAGTCGTGGACGAGAAGTGGATGGCGCACATCGACGACATGGAGCAGTTGAAGCGCGGCATAGGCTTACGTTCCTACGGGCAGAAGAACCCTGTCGTAGAGTACCGTATGGAGGGCTTTGATATGTTCGACGCGATGGTAGATTCCATACGCGAGGACACGGTAAGAATGCTCTTTACGATACAGGTACGTCAGCAGGTGCCGAAGCGTCAGCAGGTATTGAAGCCCTCGACATCGAACAGGGGCTTTACGGCGAGGACGCGCGGCAAGAGGATAGGACCCAACGACCCGTGTCCCTGCGGGAGCGGCAAGAAGTACAAGAAGTGCTGCGGTGCCCCGAATGCAGGCATAGGGCAGGCAGAGGAATAAGCACAAATACGACACAGACCGCGGTATTCCGAAGTGAGTACCGCGGACTTTTTTAATTCGGAATTCGGAATTAGGAATTCGGAATTGAAGGTGTCCGCCTGCGGCGGACGTTTATGCGGACGCGTTTTCGCAAGCGAAACCGCTCCGCCGAAGCCGCAAAGCACAATAAAAAGAAGAAGCTCACA
>CACZJT010000133.1 GCA_902781565.1 uncultured Ruminococcus sp. | reverse complement strand
TGCCGAGGTCAAGGGCGAGGAGCCCTTGCAGGGGAGCGCGAAGCGCGTGGGGGCAGAGCCCCCGTTGCGCCGCAGGCGCAAAAAGCAAACGTCCCGACAGCACAAAGCGCCCACAAGAACCGCAAGTCCGAAAGTTAAATCGGCGATACCAAAGAAAAACCGATAAGTAAGGGCAGAAACGACCAAATCAAGCCAACGTCCCGAGAACAGATGTATCGCCGATTTAATTGCACGAAAGAGCGTTAGCGATTTTCGTGCAACCCCCAAACCTGCCGCAAGGCAGGCGGTGGCAAGGTGCGCACCTACAGACTAACCACAAAACAAGCGCCCCGTTCGTTATGAGCGGGGCGCTTTAAGTTTATAAGTGTATAAGTTTATCTTACCGTGAATTCTCCCTTGTCGTCAAGGTCTACGGTCACGGTGGTGTCCATGTCTATCTCGCCTGCGAGTATCTTTTTGGCTATGAGAGTTTCGATGTGCTGCTGTATATAGCGGCGCAGGGGTCTTGCGCCGTAGGCGGGGTCGAAGCCGCGGTCTATGACGGCATTCATCGCCGCCTCGCTGACCTTCACCGAAATGCGCTTGTCAGCGAGCCGCTTGTCGAGCCCCGCTATCATAAGATCGACTATCTTCGATATCTCGCGCTTTTGCAGGGGCTTGTAGTATACTATCTCGTCAAGACGGTTTAAGAACTCGGGACGGAAGCTGCGGCGGAGCAGGGCGTTCACCTCGTCTATGGACTTCTGCGCGATGGTGCCGTCCTCCTGTATGCCCTCAAGCAGGCTTTGAGAGCCTAAGTTCGAGGTCAGAATGATTATCGTGTTCTTGAAGTCTATGAGCCTGCCCTGGGAATCGGTCACGCGCCCGTCGTCAAGGACTTGCAGGAGTATATTGAACACATCGGGGTGAGCCTTTTCTATCTCATCGAAAAGCACAACCGAGTAGGGCTTGCGGCGCACCGCTTCGGTCAGCTGACCGCCCTCCTCGTAGCCCACGTATCCGGGAGGCGCTCCGATAAGGCGGGAAACGCTGAATTTTTCCATGTACTCCGACATATCAATGCGGACTATGCTCCGCTCGTCGTCGAACAGGGCTTCCGCGAGAGCCTTCGCAAGCTCCGTCTTGCCGACGCCCGTGGGACCTAAGAACAGGAAAGACCCGATAGGCTGATCGGGGTTAGAGATACCCGCCCTCGAACGCCATATGGCTTCCGTGACTTTCTGCACCGCTTCGTCCTGACCTATGACCCGCTTGTGGAGCGTATCGCCCAGAGCCAACAGCTTCTCGCGCTCGCCCTCCACCAGCTTCGTCACGGGAATGCCCGTCCAGCGGGATACTATACGAGCTATCTCCTCGTCGGTCACGCGGTCGCGGAGCAGTTTGGTCTTGCCCGTGGTCTCCTCGGCGGCTTCGAGCTGTTTTTTCAGCTCGGGCAGTCTGCCGTATCTCAGCTCTGCCAGCTTGTTGAGGTCGTATTCCCGCTCCGCACGTTCTATCTCGGCGTTGCAGCTCTCTATCTCCTCGCGGAGCTTCTGCACGCCCGAAATGCCCTGCTTCTCGGTCTCCCACTTGGCTTTCATGGCGGCGAACTGTTCTCTTAGGTCGGCAAGCTCCTTTTGTACCTCCGCAAGCTGTTCCTCCGCAAGGCGGTCGGTCTCCTTTTTGAGAGCCGCTTCCTCGATCTCGTGCTGTAGTATCTTCCTGCGCACCTCGTCAAGCTCCGTGGGCATGGAGTCCATCTCGGTGCGTATCATGGCGCAGGCTTCGTCTATGAGGTCTATAGCCTTATCGGGCAGGAACCTGTCCGTGATGTAGCGGTCGGAGAGGGTAGCCGCCGCGATGAGCGCCGCGTCCTGTATCTTTACCCCGTGGAACACCTCGTAGCGTTCTTTAAGTCCGCGGAGTATCGAGATAGTGTCCTCCACATCGGGCTCGGCGACAAGGACTTCCTGGAAACGTCTTTCGAGTGCCGCGTCCTTCTCGATATACTCGCGGTACTCGTCGAGGGTGGTAGCGCCTATGCAGTGCAGCTCACCCCTTGCGAGCATGGGCTTTAAGAGATTGCCCGCGTCCATAGCGCCGTCGGTCTTGCCCGCGCCGACTATGGTGTGCAGCTCGTCGATAAAGAGGATTATCTTTCCCTCGCTCTTTCTGACCTCCTGCAATACGGCTTTAAGGCGTTCCTCGAACTCGCCGCGGTACTTGGCGCCCGCAATGAGCGCACCCATATCGAGGGAGAACACCTGACGGTCTTTGAGGTTCTCGGGGACGTCGCCCTTGACGATACGCTGTGCAAGACCCTCGACGACGGCGGTCTTGCCGACGCCCGGCTCGCCTATCAGAACGGGGTTGTTCTTGGTCTTGCGGGAAAGTATGCGGATAACGTTGCGTATCTCGGCGTCGCGCCCGATGACGGGGTCCTGCTTGCCCGAGCGTGCGCGTTCCACAAGCTCGGTGCCGTATTTTTTCAGCACGTTGTAGGTGGATTCGGGGTCCTGGGTATTGACGTTCTGGTTGCCGCGCAGGGCTCTCAGAGCTTCGAGGACCTTCTCCTTGGTGATACCGAAGGTCTTGAAGAGCTTCTCGGCAGAGCCGGGCACTTCGAGCATACCGAGCAGAAGATGTTCCACGCTGATGTAGCTGTCCTGCATATGCTCCTTGGCAGCCTCGGCTTCGGCGAGAGCGCGGTTAAGGTCTGAGCCCACGTAGATGGTGTCAGCCTGCGAGGAGGAGTGTACCGCGGGCATTTTGGATATCTCGTTCTCGGCAGCCTGCGCGAGGGACTGCGCCTGAATGCCGATATTGGCAAGAAGCTCGGGGATAAGTCCGTCCTCCTGCGAGGCGAGCGCCCAGAGTAGGTGAGGGCAGTCGATAGCCTGCTGAGAATACCGTGCCGCGATATTCTGAGCGGAGTTCAGAGCCTCCTGGGATTTGGTGGTGAAGTTGTTTATATTCATATGTCATTCTCCTTTCGAGTTGACTTTTCGGCTAAAATGTGATATAATAACCGTAAGGAACAGTTTGTGACTTTGGGAGGTGTTTTTATGCTTGAAGCGAGAAAATATATTCAGACCGATACCTATGATGAGATCGATCGTGTTTCCGAAGAAGCGTACAGGAGGGTAAGAACTGCCGCAGCAAGAGGAGAGCTTGCGGAGGACAGCACTTTGAGCCGCATTTACTCGGATAAGCCCATCGAGGAACTTCTTGATGAGCTTGAAGCAGAAGCGGAACAGAGCGGTGACGCATTCGCGGAGGTATCATATGAAGATGTATTTGGCAGCGCATGGAAGATAGTGAACGGTCATGGCGTATAAAATAAAGTATCTGCGTTCCTTCAAAAACGATCTTAACAGTGCGGTCCGGTATATAGCGAACGATCTCGGAAACCCGACAGCTGCGGCAGTTCTCCTGACCGAAACGGAAAAGGAGATATCAAGACTTGCAGGCTATCCCTTTCCGCTGCGCCCGTTCGCTTGCTCCAAAAGGAGCAATACTCCCTATTATCGTACTATCGTGAAAAATTACTATATCTTTTTCACGATCGACGGAAATACCCTCGAAATGAGGTATTTTGTCCATACGCGCAGAAATTATATCGAGATAATATGAGCTTGTTGATACCGTTCTCCCCTAAACGATCCCGATACCCTTCGCGAGGTAGTCCTTGTAGACTTCCTCGCATTTTTTTTCGGCTGATGAGGGGTCGTCCACGTACAGGGCGAGCGCCTTGTCGAAGCTGCGGATATAAGCGGTTATCGCCTCGGCTATCTCGCCGTCGGAGAGCGTGCCGCTGCCCGCTTCGTAGAGGTCGCGGGTGTAGCCCTTCGGGACGACCTCGGCGGGGAAGCCGCCATCGAACAGCTGTCCGCAGTACCGAACCTCCAGCCTGAGCCACAGCCCGAAGAAGCCCTCGCAGAGCGCGACAAGCTCCGCGCTCTGGGAGCGCAGGCTGACTTTGACCCGCCCCACACAGCCCGTAAAGCTGCGGAACAGCTCCACCGAGTAGCGCAGCGTGGGCTTGTATTTGTAGTGCAGCGCGGTCTTTACAAGGAACACCGAATCCGAGGGGCGGGGCGCGGGCAGGAACCTCGGTTCGAGCGCCTGCTCCACGAGGGAGAATATCTCCTTCATGCGCATCTCGGGGGTGACACAGCCTATGCGCTCGGCGAGTATGCTGTTTATGAGCCCCGAACGGTTAGTCCCCGTCCGATACGCCAGCTCGTCCACGGCTTCTACCACACTATCGTCCAGCACCACGCTGTATACGCTTTTACCCATACGCTGTTCACCTCCTTTCGCTGTCCTTTTTCAAATAATATTATACCACAAATAAATAATTTGTCAAGCAGTTTATATAAATCCGCGTTCAAAATTAGCATTATACCGCAGAAACTATTTTGATTTCACAAATAATTTGTGAACAGTGCACAACAAAATGACAAAACGCGATAATATTTTCCCCGCACGCTTGATTTTTCCGAGATAATGTGCTATAATAAAACAGTATACATTTTTCATGAAGTAAAAAGGAGTCCTTGTTTATGATAATAAGCACACTCGCCGCCATGACGGCAGGGTATATATTGAGCGTGGTGATCGGAACTCCGCGGGTGATAAGCGCCCGTCGGCTGATAGCCGCGCTGTGCAATAAGCTCGCGCCCGCGCTTAGCGGAAAGTATCAGGACAGCGATGAGGGTCAGCACACGGGGGGAGTTTTCTACCTCGTGCTGGTGCTGCTGATAACGCTGCTGCCGACCGCTCTGGTGCTTTTCCTGCTTTACTGGAAGATACCCGCCCTCGCCATAGCCCTTGACGCGGTGCTGTGCTGGTCGGTGTCTGACATAAAGACCTACAGCAAGTATTCGCAGGCTGCCGCCCGCAACATTCGCGGCGCCGCACCCGAAAGGGCTGCGCGGTTCGCGGAGAAGCTCTCGGGCTGTGACTGCTCGGAGCTTGAAAGCGAGGACATTATCCGCGCTTCTGTTCAGGGGACTGCCGACCGCACGGTAGACCAGGCGGCGGCTCCGCTTTTGTATATGTTCATACTCTCGGGGCTGGGAGGAGTATTCTTCCGCGCGGCAGACGCGGCTTCGGAGATAGACTTAGGCAGCAACACCGATGCATTCTTAGCCCCCGTGAGGAAGCTCCGCAACGGGCTGTGCTTCCTGCCGGGAAAGCTGGCGGCGGCGATAATGCTGGTGGACGGGCTGTTCTTAAAGCTCGACACACGGAGCGGCGAGAGGGTAATGAAGTCCGACAGCCGCAAGTGCAGCAGGGCGGCTTTCGGCGGCTGCCGTGCGGTGCTGGCGGGAATGATGGGGATATCCCTTCTCCCCGAGGAGGTATTCAGCGCCCAGTTCATGCGCACCTACACGATAGGCGAGCAGGTCATCGACCCCGACGCCAAGGACATAACGATATCGAACCAGCTAATGCTGGGGACGGCGTTCATACTCATGGTGATATTCTTCATACTGAAGCTCACGGTGGGGATACTGCTGAGATGACATAATACTAATCCCTAAAAGAACAGCAGACAAATCTCGGCACTGACGGCTCATCACTCGTCGTCAAGCTCCCTTGCAGGGCGACAGCCCAACTGCGGTCG
>CACZJT010000132.1 GCA_902781565.1 uncultured Ruminococcus sp. | reverse complement strand
TAAGGGCTCCTCGCCCTTAGGAATCCTCGCCAGCCTCGCGCGGCTGGACCCGCTGTCTGTGCTACAGAGTGCCGCTTTCTTTTTTTGTGCTTGCGGTCATTTTACACTTTCTTTTTGCGGCTTCGGCGGAGCGGTTTCGCTCGCGAAACCGCGTCCGCATAATCGTCCGCCGCAGGCGGACACCTTCAATTCCGAATTCCGCATTCCAAATTCCGAATTATTCCCCCCCTGCCAAATTATGATTTCCCAACATAGTATATTTTCGCCCTCCGCAAACGGCGGGCGTGTGATATAAGCGATATAAATATTGAAAGGTGGAACTGCATTATGAAGTTCGGTTACTTTGACGACGTAAACAAGGAATACGTCATCACCAACCCCAGGACTCCCTATCCGTGGATAAATTACCTCGGAACTCAGGAGTTCTTCTCGCTCATTTCCAACACGGCGGGCGGTTATTCTTTCTTTAAGGACGCAAGACTGCGCCGCATAACAAGATACCGCTACAATAACGTGCCCGTTGATATGGGAGGAAGATATTTCTACATAAACGACGGCGGTACGGTATGGTCCCCCGGCTGGTCGCCCGTTAAGACCGAGCTTGACAGCTACACCTGCCGTCACGGCCTCGGCTACACCGTTATCAAGGGCGCAAAGAACGGCATTGAAGCCGAAGTTACTTTCTTCGTACCTCAGGGCTTCAACGGCGAAGTTCAGAAGATGACCCTCACCAATACCTCCGCGGAGACCAAGACCTTCAAGCTCTTCTCATTCCTCGAATGGTGCCTCTGGAACGCCCAGGACGACGGCGAGAACTTCCAGAGAAACTTCAACACGGGTGAGGTGGAGATCGAAGGCTCGACCATCTTCCACAAAACAGAGTATAAGGAGCGCCGCAACCACTTCGCGTTCTATACCGTAAACGAGAAGGTCGCGGGCTTCGATACCGACCGCGAGAGCTTCATGGGTCTGTATAACGGCTTCGGCAACCCCCAGACCGTTATGGCAGGCAAGCCCTCGAACTCCGTTGCGGATGGCTGGTCGCCTATCGCTTCGCATTGCTTAGAGATAAAGCTCAACGCAGGCGAGAGCAAGGAGCTCGTATTCATGCTGGGCTACGTCGAGAACGAGCAGGATAAGAAGTTCAACGCCGACGGAAGCATGAACAAGTCCAAGGCTTACGAGATGATAGAGCAGATGGGCACTCCCGAAAAGGCTGACAAGGCTCTCGCAGAGCTGAAGGCTTACTGGAACAGCCTGCTGTCGCAGTACACCGTCAATACCTCCGATGAGAAGGTAAACAGAATGGTGAACATCTGGAACCAGTATCAGTGCATGGTAACGTTCAATATGTCCCGTTCCGCTTCCTACTTCGAGAGCGGTATAGGCAGAGGTATGGGCTTCCGCGACTCCAACCAGGATCTGCTGGGCTTCGTTCATCAGATACCCGACCGCGCACGTCAGAGGATACTCGACCTCGCGGCTACACAGTTCCCCGACGGCGGCTGCTATCACCAGTATCAGCCCCTCACCAAGAAGGGCAACGACGCTATCGGCGGCGACTTCTCGGACGACCCCCTGTGGATGATACTCTCCACCGCACAGTACATAAAGGAAACGGGCGACTACTCGATACTCGACGAGCAGGTACCCTACGACAACGACCCCGCACAGGCTAAGCCCATGATGCACCACCTCGAAAAGAGCTTCTGGCACGTTGCGGAGAATGTTGGTCCTCACGGACTGCCCCTCGCTATGCGTGCGGACTGGAACGACTGCATAAACCTCTCCTGCCATTCGGATATCCCCGGCGAGAGCTTCCAGACCTACACCAGCCCCAAGTACGGCGAGCAGAAGTTCAGCCGCGTGGCTGAGTCGGTACTCGTTGCAACGATGATGGCGTTCATCGGTCCCGAATACGTTGCGCTCTGCAAGTACAAGGGTCTTGACGAGGAAGCTGCAAAGGCGCAGGCTGAGATCGACAAGATGAACAAGAACACTATGGAATACGGCTTCGACGGCGAGTGGTTCCTGCGTGCATACGACGACTTCGGCAGGAAGATGGGCTCCAAGGAGTGCGAGGAAGGCAAGATCTTCATCGAGCCCCAGGGCTTCGCTGTTATGGCGGGCTTAGGTCACGAGGACGGCAAGGACAAGCTCACCCTCGACAGCGTGAACAAGTACCTCTCCACCAAGTACGGTCTGGTGCTCAATAATCCCGCATACACCAGGTATTACAAGGAGTACGGCGAGATATCCACCTATCCCGGCGGCTACAAGGAGAACGCGGGTATATTCTGCCACAACAACGCATGGATAATCTGCGCCGAGGCTGCCATCGGCAACGGCGACAGGGCGTTCGAGTATTACAGCAAGATCGCTCCCGCATTCTTAGAGGACATAAGCGACCTGCACCGCACCGAGCCTTATGTTTACGCGCAGATGATCGCAGGCAAGGACGCAAAGCGTCACGGCGAGGCGAAGAACAGCTGGCTGACGGGTACTGCGGCGTGGAACTTCGTGGCGATCTCCCAGTACATTCTGGGCGTTATCCCCGACTACAACGGTTTGAAGATAGACCCGTCCATTCCTCACGAGTGGGACGGCTACACCGCGTCGAGATTCTTCCGCGGCGCGACCTACAACATCACAATCAAGAACCCCGACCACATATGCAAGGGCGTAAAGTCCGTGACCGTGGACGGCAAGGCGATAGAGGGCAACGTAGTCCCCGCAGCTGCCAAGGGCACGACCGTAAATGTTGAGGTAGTCATGGGCTGATATTCGGCTGACGAAAACTGAACAGAGCATAAAGATCGGGCTGTACTCCTGTTGGGAGTGCAGCCCGATAGTGTTTATCAAAACTTATTGTCAATAAAGGTATCAATTCCGTTTTCATCATCTTCACTTGGAGTATTTATTGTATTCCGTATTGGGTCATACTCTCTTTTTACTCCAAGCGGATCGCTTACGTCAACATATTTGTCAGAAACGTAATCTTTTCTGAATTTTTTACCGCCAGCGTAAATGTACTCGGGCTGTGAAGACCCTTTGTAAGCGTTTCCGCCTTTATCTGTCGGTGTAAGAATTGCTCTGATAATAAGATATACAATAAAGGCAATTATGCTAAATATCATTATTATCGTGTTCTTAGTTTTTTCTGGTAATACATATACCCATATTAAATACGCTCCGCCTAAAAAAACCCATATGATCGTTATGATTGTTGCTGCAATTTTCCAGCATTTAAAATATGTCTTTAATCCATCCGGCTTATTTGCTAACGAACCGATAATTAAAACAACTGATTGTGAAATCAAAACCACGATAACATAAGGTAATACTCTAAGGGCATATGAAAAAGAATCAGTGAACCACATATAAAAAAAAGAAAAAATAACGGGTAGACTCGGTAAACCAATATAGATTAAAATTCCAATAAGTCCTTTATGCTCTCTAAAATTGAAATCATCATTACCGTCTTTTTTAATGCCAAAGTCAAAGTATTTGTCTTTACAATCCGGGCATTTGATAATGTTCTTTGTTTTTATCATCTGCTTACCGCACTTTTGACAAAATAACATTTTATTGTCCGTCCCCTTATTACCACAATAACCGCAGAATGGACCATCACTGCTAAGTTCTTTTCCACATTTTGAACAATACATATATAGATGCCCTCCTACCCTATAGCACAAATTTGTGTTTTGCTTTAAGTATTATAACACAAATAATCACATTTGTCAACACGAATAAGTGTTTTTGTGTATAATAAAAGTAACAAAATTGTGAGGTGGTATTTGTGAGCACTTACCAAAGGATACGCGACCTTCGCGAGGACGCGGACTTGACACAAAAACAGGTCGCGGAGAAATTGTTTCTACAGCTCACTCAGTACCGCCGCTACGAGTGCGGCGAGAGCGAACTGCCCATGAATATAGCCATAAATATCGCAAAACTCTACAATGTGTCGCTTGATTATATCGCAGGGCTGACCGCAGAAAAGCGCGGACTTACAATGTCATCGCTGACCGACAACGAGACTAAGCTGATAAAGGTGTTTCGGAAGCTCGATTTGTTCGATCAAGGCAGACTGCTCGAACGTGCAAACGTCCTTTTTGAGTTATAGTGTTACGAATGATATAATATCCCTTTTCCCCCTTTGTACGAAATGCCAAATCTATTTGTTTTTATTTGCTAAAATTTATGAAAAGCACTTGACAAGCGGACGGGTTTGTGATAAAATAATTATATACACATCTGACCTATTCCCGAAAGGAAGTTCGCAGCTTATGGAATCTATCGGCGCAAAGCACCAGAAATACGATGTTTTAAAGCTCAGTGAGTTTATAATAAAATACTATAACGATAACAATAAGCGTATCACTAAAATGCGCTTGCAGGAGATACTTTATTTCATGCAGGCTTATTTCCTGCTGCAAACCGATAACGTTTGCTTTATCGACAATATCGAGGCACATATAGAGGGTCCCGTTATCAATGCCGTCAACAACAAGTACAGGGACGCAGGCATTGACCCGCTCTATGTTTCAAAAACTTATGTGCGCCCCGATTTCACAGACGCGGATATCGAGCTTATCCGCGAGGTGCTGAACTTCACCTACGACTGGAGCAACACCATGATGACCAACCTTATCCACGATCAGCGCCCGTTCAGACACGCCCGCGATTCTCACAGTAAGGTCATTCCCCCCGAGAAGCTCAAGAAGTATTTCGCTAAGTGAGCCGACGGCGTTGATGCAAGCCAAATTGTAACATATTTCATATTCGTTAAGGGAAGTCTCTGCGCAGGCGCGCGGGGGCTTCCTGTTGCTTGTGTACGCAGGCATAAAAAGAGCGCACTCTTTCGGGTGCGCCCTGCGAATATCAGACTTTTTTGTCGGGCGGCTGACGCTCGGCGGTGTTGTCGGTGAGTACCTTCACGAACGCCTTGTTCGCGGTCACGGCTTTGTAGAAGATAGTCCCAAGTATCGTCACGCAGACGATCTCCCCCGCCGCAACGCTCATCACCCCGAATTCAAGCGGTGTGTCCGCGGTGAAATACAGCTCCGTCCCCACGAATATCGCGTTGAATACCACGGGGAACACCGACGCGGTGATGGGGTTCAGCTTGTCGCGCATGATGTATATGCACAGCCCCGAGAGCAGCGTCGCCGACGTGCCCGCTATGACGTCTACCACCCCGACGGGGCTAAGCAGGTTAGCGATGAAACAGCCCAGAGTCGTAGCGGTCACGAAGTCCTTGTCCAGCAGGCAGAAAAGCATGAGCGCTTCGGCTATCCTGAACTGTACCGCGTTGTAGGATATTTCGGGCAGCGCCGTCGTCAGTACAACGTATATCGCCGTCGTAAGCCCTATGCAGACTATCCTGCGCGTGGAAAATGCTTCCATTTCATCACCCCGTTAAAAATATGTCTGTGCAGCCCGAAAGCGAGCCGCACAGACTTTGGTTACTTATAGCTTAGCAGCCTTCCGAACCGAACAGCTCCATCTTCTCCTTGACCTTAGCCTTGATAGCCTCGAAGCCGGGAGCCAGCAGCTTTCTGGGGTCGAAGCCCTTGCCCTGCTTGTCCTTGCCTGCCTCAACGTAGCCGCGGGTAGCCTCAGCGAATACCAGCTGGCACTCGGTATTAACGTTGATCTTCGCAACGCCCAGGGAGATAGCCTTGGTGATCTGATCGTCGGGAATGCCCGTGCCGCCGTGGAGGACCAGCGGAACTTCGCCGATGCTCGCGGTCAGGGTCTTGTTTATAGCGTCGAGAGTGTCAAAGCTCAGACCCTCCCAGTTTGCGGGATATACGCCGTGGATATTGCCGATGCCTGCTGCGAGGAAGTCAACGCCCAGTTCAGCGATCTGCTTGCACTCGTTGGGGTCAGCGCACTCGCCCTTGCCGATAACGCCGTCCTCTTCGCCGCCGATAGCGCCTACCTCAGCCTCGATGGAA
>CACZJT010000131.1 GCA_902781565.1 uncultured Ruminococcus sp. | reverse complement strand
GGAAAACCCTTCTGAAGAAGGGTTATTCCCTTGACTCTTTCCTAAGACTTTTGGTCTGTGCTACAGAGAGCTTCTTCTTTTTATTTTACTTGCGGTCATATTACACTTTCTTTTTACGGCTTCGGCGGAGCGCGTTTCGCTCGCGAAACCGCGTCCGCATATCTGCGGCGCAGCCGCTCCTTCAATTCCGCATTCCGAATTCCGCATTCCGAATTAAATCATGATCTGCCGCAAATAGCTCGACCCGAAAACAGTATGCCTGCTTTCGGGTCATTTGTCTTATTTGTCTTATTTGTTATCCCGCAAAATGCTCTTTTTCTTCTTCTTCTGATCGTAAAGCAGCGAATCCGCCAGCCCTAACAGCGCGGATATCTCTACGTCGGGGGAACAGGTGAACGGGTATATGCCTACACTCGTATGCACAAGATACGGCTTCTCTGCCGCTTCGTTCGCATTGTAGGCGGCGGTCACAAGGTCGATGTGCTCCCGTACTTCGTCGCCGTCAAGTATGTCCTCCACAGCCGTCACGGGGAATACGCACAGCACGAACTCGTCGCCGCCTATGCGCCCCAGATAATGCTCCGTGCCTTCAAAGCTGCGCTGTAAAATGACCGCAGCCGAACGTATCGCAAAATCTCCCTCGCTGTGACCGAAACGGTCGTTTATCGTTTTCAGACTGTCCAGATCGGCGAAGATCATTACAGCGTGTGAGCCCTCAGCCGAATCGTCTTTGAGCCGTCCTCTCATCTTAGTGAAGAACCCGCGCCTGTTAAGACAGCCCGTCAGCTCGTCTATGCTCGAAAGGTGGTCGAGCAGCTCGTTGTTTTCCTTTATCTCGATAAGGCTCTGACGCAGCGCCTTGCGGGTCTTGGCTTCCCGCTTCATCATCGTGATGATCTTCAGGCTCGCACAGAGCTGACCCGTTACGGACTGAATGTACCTGAAATACTCAAAGTCCGTTTCGCAGAGCAGCAGCCCGTAATGCTCCTCATTGGAAAAGAGCGGCGAAACGACGATGGTTGTGCGCCTGTCCTTCGGCAGGTACTCGAAAGTGAACAACTCGTCGCGGCGTATCTTCTGAGCGTCGGCGGGTTGCAGCACCGCTTCATCGCCGTTGTGCCACGCTTTGAGCATGACGTATTCGGGCATCTCAAAGGTGTCGTTCTTGCGGTTCACGATCTCGGGCTCGTAGCTGAAAAGATAGCTCGACCGCATATGCAGCCTCGTCAGCTTATCCACGACGGTCTGATAGGCGCGGTCGTCGTAGGCTTCAAATACCAGCATATCCCGCGTTATGGAATTGGTCTGCCAGGACATGAAGTAGTTGTCCTCCAGCAGACTGCGGGAATAGGCGGCGTTCAGCTCGGCGGAGATCTTGTATATCTTCACAAAGAGCCTGTTTATCATCGAAAGGTCGTATTCGTCGGTGACGCCCGGGGTGTAGCGCCCGTGGAGGTACTCCATGACCGAATAGAGGTCGTCAAGCTCCACATATTCATAGAAACGCTTGCTCAGCATTTTTTCGAGGGCGTTCCCTATGCGCTTCTTGTAGGTGGTATCGTAGAAATTGTTCTCCTTCATGTACCCGTCTATCATAAAGACGATGTCCTTGAATTCGCTTTTCAGAGCGGTAGTCTCCTCGCTTCTGCGGTATCTTCCGAAAAGGAAATCCGCCAGCTTGTCGGCTATGACCTCCGTCCGTTTTTCCTCCGAGCTCTCGCTTACGCCCGCCGAGAAGTCGATCTGATCGAACCTGGCGCTCTCGGTGCAGCCGCAGGAATTGCGCCTTACCATTGCAGAGGGTATGGAGCAGCGTTCCATCTTTCCCTTTGTGATGAGGTTAAGTCCCTCGATGACCGCGTTGTAGCCCAGATCCTCAACATCGCTCTTGACGGTGGTGAGCTTCGGTATCAGCTCGTCGGCAATGGGGTCATTGTCGAAGCCCGTCACGTATATGTCCCGCCCGGGGGAGAGCCCGCGTTCTTTCATTGCCTGATACCCCGCCGAAGCCATCTGGTCGTTGGCATAGACTATCGCCTGCAAGTCGGGATCCCGGTCTAAAAGCTCATGGGTCTGCGGTACGGTGTACTTGGAAAAATTGCCGTATACCACTCTGTTGTCATCGTAGGCGATACCGTTTTTTTCGAGGGTCTCCCTGTATACCGCAAGGCGCTCGTTTGCGTCATCGCTGGTTTTGGGACCGCTCACGAAGCCTATGCGCGTACAGCGGTGCTTGTGGATAAGATGTTCTATAACGTCCACGAGTCCCGTCTTGTTATCGACGGTCATGCTGGGGTAGCCGTCCACCTGCGCCGTGACGGTGAGCACGGGTGTTCCCGCAAAGCGGTCGATGAACTGCTTCCTGCGCTCCTTGTCCAGGTGACTGCCTATAGTCCCCACGAGGATTATCAGCAGGTCGAAGCTCCTGTTGATGATGGGCAGCTCGAAAAGGGTATTGTACTGGTATTCGTATTCGGTGCGTATCTTGTCGGCGTAAACGCCGTCGATGTAGCGCCCGGGGAATATGAACAGATCGGCGTCGGTATGCTCGGCGGCTATCATCGCCCCCTGACACACCGCACTGTCAAACTCGTCCTCCGGGTTACTGACGAGCAGACCTATCCTGAATCGTTCATTGTTGCTTTTTCTCATTTTCTCACCGCTTGATAGATAGTTTTCACTCGTTAAGTCTTACAGTCTTTATGATGTTTTCAAGGGAAACGTCCCCGTTCGGACAGCAGATCATCTCGCTGTCTCCCGACAGAAATGCGATGTTCAGCTCGGTATTGGCGATCCTCAGCGAACCGCCGCTCTCTCTGCCGCCTATGCCCGTTACCGTGTGACCCTCGCTGTAGAGGTTTATCTCGGTGCGGTCTACTGAGCATTCGCAGTGCTTTCCGTCGCCGCAGCCGATGTTCATTATCTGTCTGCCCCGAAGCTCGGTGGTGAACTTCATATCGTTGGCATTGAGCGTAAGGTCGCCTTCAATGGAGCCCGCGGCGCAGAGGTGGTTGCCCTGAGCGGTAAGCTCCGCCGCGATGTTCGCCAAATGTATATCCGCGTTCCCGCGCATGGAGCCTATGCATACGGCGGTCGCCGCGGCGGTGGTCACGTACAGCCCGCAGTCGTGAAGGTCTATATCCGCCTTCCCGTCGAAGGTGCCTATGCATACGCCGTTGGAGCTGTTGACCGTAACGGTTATCCTGCCCGCTTCGGCGTAAACGCTTCCGTTTTTGCCGCCGCCTATGCCCACGCCGTTCTCGCCGTTCACAATGACGTTCAGGTTCCCGTCGGTGTCGATGATGATATCGCCGAAGCCCGCGTTATGGTTATTGCCTATGCCGTAGCAGTCCTGTGTCTCGGCGTTTACCGAAAGACTGCCCGTTCCGCTTATGCGGAGCTGTGCCCCCTCGGGAACGAGTATCATGCTCTTTTCAAAGAGATTATCCCCCTCGCAGACGAGCCTTACGCGGCTGCCCTGCTGCAATATGAGAGCGGGAGTATCGGGCTCGGGCTCGATACAGACGTTTTTGAGGACTATCTCGCACTCGGTATTCTCCTTGACGGTAACGGGGAGCTTTACGTGTCTGTCCGTTCCGCTCTCGCCTGCGAGGGTCACTCTGCCGCCCTCGATGAATATATCGGTATATTTTTCCAGCGCCAGCACGCTGAGTTCAAGCGTTTCTCCGTCCGAGGCGCGGTATATCTTCTGTATCCTGCTCTGTGCTTCGAGGTTTATCCTTACTATCTCCTCCCGCACGGATTCGGATATCTCGTTTAAAAGCACGGGTTTGGGTCGTGAAACGTAGTAGCCCTGCAAGAGATCGACGCTTAAGTTTATGACCGTCTGCACCTCCTCGAAGGTCTCGACGCCTTCTGCGAGAGCCATGCAGCCCGTGGAGTGCAGGTACTCGACCAGTCCCGACACCAGCGACTGGCGCTTGCGGTCGTTCTCAATGCCCGCGATGAGAGAGCGGTCGAGCTTGACGTAATCGGGGGAGTATCGCATGAGGTTGCCCGTGTTGGAGTAGCCCGTGCCGTAGTCGTCTATAGCCATCTGCATACCGCATTCGGCAAGGCGTTCCTTCATCTTTTTGAGTGCCTCGTCCGTTACCTCGGAATGTTCGGTGAACTCTATGACCGTCTTTTCCATAAGCTCTCCGAAGTCGGAAACGAGGGCTTTGTAATCCTCGCGGGTAAGGAGCTGTGAGGGCAGGGAATTTATGAACAGCTTGCGGTCGTCAAAGAAGCTCTGGTTCTCGCTCAGAGCCGCAAGAGAATTCCGCATGGTCGCAAGCTCGATGTCGTAGAGCCTGCCGCGCTTTTCGGCGATATCGAGTATTTCGAGAGGTCCGTAGCCGATAGTGGGGTCGCTTCGCATGAGGGCTTCGTAGGCGAATATCTTGCCCGTAGCGGCGCTGACGATAGGCTGGAAGTGGTAGACGAAGAGGTTCTCGCTTATGAGCCGTGAGAATTTCATCATGCTCTCGTATTCTGCCCTGCGGCTCTCATAGCGTTCGGGAACGAAGGTGATCACGCTGTCGCCCTTGCCCGAGCGGGCTTCATAGAGGGCGATAGCAGCGCCGTGCATCTTATACGCGGCGGCAGAATGTCCCGCGCAGATACCCGCCGCAAGTCTGAGGGAATGTTTATCGCTTATGACCGACCCGAGGGGATTGTGTATGGTGCAGTTCTCTACCCTTGCCGCGAGTTCTCTTGCAAGACCCTCGGGGTCGGGGCAGCCTTCGGGCAGGCAGAGCCTGAACTCATTTTCCGAGAAGCGGGTCATGAGGGCGTTATCGGGAAGAGCGGAGAGTATAGCCTCAGCCGCGCTGAAAACGCAGCTGTCGAAGCCCTCACCCACGCCGTCCGCGCCCTCGACCGAGAGCATCATGATAGCGGCGTCGGGGGAGTGAGCCGCGGTGTCGGCGAGTTCTCTCGGCGTACAAAGTCTGTAATGTATCTCCCGCAGGGGGTCGGTCTCTGCAAAAGTAACGAAGCCCGCAGTTATCCCCTCATCGGTGTCAAGCAGGCTCATAGCGAGTCCCGAGGAGCCTGTGCCCGCGGCATCGGCGAGTTCTTTTATCTCCGCATGGACGGGAGCGGGATACTCCGTGATACCGAAGCAGTGAGCGGCGTTCTCATCGAGCACCGCGCGTCCCTCGTCATCGAGCAGCAAAAATGCGCCGATCCCGCGGTCGAGAGCGGCAGCCTTTTCCCAGGCGGAGCCGAATATCTCTTTAAAGAGCCGCAAGTCGTCCGGATCGTTGTAATAATATCTCATAACAGCACCCCTCCGCGCCGAAAGTATGTAACTAAAACTATTATATCACAAAAATGCCCGAAAGTCAATACGGGAATTGAGATATTTTGTATTTATTGCATATTCGGACGAGCTGACAAATCATAATTTGTGGGGCTGGATAATTCGGAATTCGGAATGCGGAATGCGGAATTGAAGGTGTCCGCCTGCGGCGGACGGATATGCGGTCGCGGTACGCCAAGCGAAACCGCTCCGCCGAAGCCGCAAAAAGAAAGCCCAAAATGACCGCAGACACAAATAAAGAAAGCGGCACACTGTAGCACAGACAGCGGGTCCAGCCGCGCGAGGCTGGCGAGGATTCCTAAGGGCGAGGAGCCCTTAGGCAGGGGAGCGCGAAG
>CACZJT010000130.1 GCA_902781565.1 uncultured Ruminococcus sp. | reverse complement strand
CCTAAGGGCTCCTCGCCCTTAGGAATCCTCGCCAGCCTCGCGCGGCTGGACCCGCTGTCTGTGCTACAGAGAGCTTCTTCTTTTTATTTTACTTGCGGTAATTTTACACTTTCTAAATCATGCGGAGCGAAGCGACCGCATAAACGCGGCGTAGCCGCACCTTCAATTCCGAATTCCGAATTCCGCATTATCCCGCTCCGCAAATTATGCTTTACTCAGCTTTTCCGCTATCAGTTTCTCCGCATACTTCACCGTGTATACGTCCTCGGGGAGGTCGCAGCCCATCTCCCTCAGCCGCATTATCACCCGCGTTATCTGCGGGACTGTGAGCCCTATCTTCTCCAGTTCCCCGCTCCTGCGGAATACCTCGGAGGGCTTCCCGAAACAGAATACCTTCCCCTCGTTCATCACAAGTATCCGGTCGGCATACCGCGCTATGTCCTCCATTGAGTGCGACACGATGATGACCGTCCCGCCCCGCTCCTCGTGGTAACGCTTTATCATGCCGAATATCTGCTCCCTGCCCCTCGGGTCAAGCCCCGAGGCGGGCTCGTCAAGTATCAGAACTTTCGGCTCCATAGCCATGACCCCCGCGATAGCCGCACGCCGTTTCTGCCCCCCAGAAAGATCGAAGGGCGAACGCCCCAGCATATCGCTGTCTATGCCCACGAGCCGCGCACTGTCCTGCACCCGCCGCTCTATCTCCTCCGCAGAGAGACCCATGTTCTTAGGTCCGTAGGCGATGTCCTTCGCCACCGTTTCCTCGAAAAGCTGATACTCGGGGTACTGGAACACCAGCCCTACCTTGAACCTCACCGCGCGGAGCTTCGCCCTGTCTTTTGAGAAATCCTCGCCGTCTATCAGCACCCGCCCCGAGGTGGGTCTCAGCAGTCCGTTGAAATGCTGTATCAGCGTGGACTTCCCCGAGCCCGTGTGCCCGATCAGCCCTATCAGCTCCCCGTCGGCGATATCTATGTTCACCTTGTCCAGCGCCACATGACGAAAGGGCGTGCCCTCGCCGTAGACGTATGTGAGGTCTTCCGTTTTTATCATTGACATATCGTGTCCTCTTATCTGTAGCCGCAGCCCGCAGTCCTGTACTTCTTATCGAGGGCGGGTATCACGTAATATACCGCGATGTTCCCGAAGGGTACGAGGGAAAGCAGTATCAGCAGTATGAACCACGGCTTTTTGATGTTCGTCAGCTTCATGGCGCTTACCGTCAGTCCTATGGTGCATACTATCGTCAGCATATACAGCGCCGAAGCCGCAAAATACAGCATTATCGGCACAGACAGCAGATAAAGGAAGCCCATTAGCCCAACTCCCGCCGCAGCAGCCAACATCAGCACGAAAAAGGGACATATCAGCGTTATGAGAAGCAGTATGAACAGCGCCGCGCCTGCCGTTATCCCGAGGACTATCAGCTTATCGGCGTTCACTATCAGCATGACCGCCGCGCCGATGAGCATGACGAGCATGAGCGCCGCCGCCGATATGGTGAGAGCGAGCCTGCGCCTTGCGGCGTCCTCCATGTCGTAGTCCTTCTCGATGAATTGGTCTTTTATGACCCTCACCGCCGTCAGTATCGTGAGCGGTATCAGAAGCACAGTCCTCACGATACAGCCCGCAAGGGAAGGGAACACCGCGGGGACTTCGCTCAGCTCGTTTGCGGCAGTGTCGGCGGCGCTGTTTACTGTGCGGGCAAGTATGCTCATAGTCAGGTCAATGCCCGTTTTCGCCGTATATACCCCCGCCGCCGTCATGAGCAGCAGGGTGCAGAATATCCCGAAGGGCTTGTCGCTCCTCCGCGCGGGCGGCGTGAAGCTGAGAGCCAGAGCCGCAATAAAGAGTATCAGAAATAACCAGCCCATTTACGCACCTCCGTTAAGGAGCTTGTACACCGCACGGGCGCACTCCTCCTCCGAGATTATGTCAGCGGGGATATCGAAGCCATCACGTCTGAGAAGCCACGCAAGCTCCGTGACCTGCGGCACGTCCAGCCCAAGCTCCTTCATGCGCTCCACCTGCGAGAATATCTCTTTGGGCGTGCCCTCCATGACGTTTTTCCCCTCGTCTATGACCACTATCCTGTCCGCGAGGGCGGCTTCGTCCATGTAGTGAGTTATCAGCACTATGGTGACGCCCTTTTCGCGGTTGAGCCGTCTTATGGTCTGCATGACCTCTTTTCTGCCCCGCGGGTCGAGCATGGCGGTAGGCTCGTCCAGAAGAATGCAGTCGGGGTCCATAGCGAGTATCCCCGCGATGGCGACCCTCTGCTTCTGACCACCCGAGAGCTTGTGGGGGGCGTGCATACGGTACTCATACATACCGACGGTCTTTAGTGCCTCGTCCACGCGGCGGCGTATCTCCGAGGGCTCGACGCCTAAGTTTTCGAGGGCGAAAGCGCAGTCCTCCTCCACGATAGTCGCAACTATCTGATTATCGGGGTTCTGAAAGACCATGCCCGCGGTGCGCCGAATGTCAAGGAGCTTATCCTCATCGGCAACGGACATACCCGCTACGGTGACGGTACCGCTGTCGGGCAGGTTTATCGCGTTGAAGCATTTGGCGAGGGTAGATTTTCCCGAGCCGTTATGCCCCAGCACCGCGACGAATTCACCCTTATCCACGCGCAGTGAAACGTCTTTCAGCACCTGGTTGGTGACAGGCGGTTCCTCCGCCTCGTTCACGTAGGAGAAAAAGACGTTTTGCGCGTCAAGGAAATACCCGCTCACTTCTTGTCCTTATCGCCGCCCTTGAGCTTACCGATAAGATCGCCCGCCAGGTTCTTCGCCTTTTCGACGTTCTCCTCGGTCACGACCTTTTCGATATTCTCCTTAGTAGCGGCTTTCTTTACCTCGCCCTTAACGGCGTCGGGCAGCTTATCGGCTACCTTATCCACCGCCTTAGCGATGTCATCTGCGTTAGAGCTTACAGTTTTAGCGATGTCCTTGATGTCGAATCCCATTTTAAAAACCTCCAATAAAATAATATAATTGACAAATCATAATTTGGCAGGGCAGAGCCCTGCACGAAGTTCGCGGCATTTTGGCGTAGCCAAAATATATTTGTGGCTGAAATATCAGACACCCGCGGCAGTCGTTCAAGGGACTTTGCCCCACAGTTTATTTGGCTAAAGACAACCAACACGGAGAAATTGCGTTAGCAAAAAAGCGCCTCCGGGCGCGCTAGCCCGGCGGGGTATGGGGCGGAGCCCCATTTCAATCAGACCGCGCGCAAAGCAATTGTGCCTTAAACTCAAACCACGCGCGGTCTGTTTTTCCTTTGGCGCGCGGCGAAGCTCGCGCGCAACACATGAAGCCTTTACAACAAAACGAACCGACGTGGGTGTCGCAGGGTTCACCCGTTCGGGGTGTTTTTGTGTGCCTTTGTTCCATTTGTGTAGGGGCGCACCTATGTGTGCGCCCGTGGATAACGTAGGGCGTACCTTGCCCCCGCCTGCCTGACGGCAGGTTTGGGGTTGTGCAAAAATCGCGTTCGCTCTTTTGCACAATTAAATCGGCGATACGTCTGTTCACGTTACTTTGTGCAGGTCGGTTCGATTCTGCCCTTACTGCACATTTTTAATTGATATCGCCGATTTAAATGGGGCGGTCGGCTTGCGTTTCTCGGTGGCGTTTTGTGATGACGGTACGCTTGCTTAATTGCGCCTGCGGCGCAACGGGGGCGCCGCCCCCACGCGCTTCGCGCTCCCCTGCAAGGGCTCCTCGCCCTTAGGAATCCTCGCCAGCGTCGCGCCGCTGGACCCGCTGTCTGTGCTACAGAGAGCTTCTTCTTTTTATTTTACTTGCGGTCAATTTACACTTTCTAAATCATGCGGAGCGAAGCGACCGCATATCCGTCCGCCGCAGGCGGACACCTTCAATTCCGCATTCCGCATTCCGCATTCCGCATTCCTAATTCCGAATTGTTTATTTCGTCCATATCGCCGTTGAACCGCAGGGGAGCGTACACCCCGACATCTCCACGGGTAATCCTATCTCGTCGGCTGTTACCCTGCCGCCGAACTTCGGACAGATCACCTCCGTCAGTATATACGCCATCACCGACGGCGAAAGCCCCGTCGTGTAGCTGTTGAGCAGAAAGAAGTCCGCGTCCTCCGCCAATACCTCCGCACAGGTGCGCACTAAGTCGTATACGCAGTCCTCCAGCTTCCAGACCTCGCCTCCGGGTCCTCGCCCGTAGCTCGGGGGATCCATGACGATGCCCCGATAGCGGTTCCCACGCCTTATCTCGCGCTTGACGAATTTCTCGCAGTCGTCCACCAGCCAGCGTATCGGGGCTTCCGAAAGCCCGCTCGCCGCTGCGTTGTCACGCGCCCATGACACCATGCCCTTTGAAGCGTCAACGTGCGTGACCGCCGCTCCCGCGTTCGCGCAGGCAAGCGTAGCGCCCCCCGTGTAGGCGAAAAGGTTCAGCACCCTGAACTCGCCGCCGTCGGTCTTTGCTGTCTTTATCCGCTCCGCCATGAAGTCCCAGTTTACCGCCTGCTCGGGGAAAAGCCCCGTGTGCTTGAAGCCCGTGGGACGTATCACGAAGCGCAGTCCGCCGTAGCTTATCTGCCAGCTCTCGGGGAGCTTCGAGCGGAACTCCCATTCCCCGCCGCCCTTGCTCGAACGGTGGTATATGCCGTCCGCTTTCTGCCAGAGGTCGGTCTTGCGGGGCGTTTTCCAGATCACCTGCGGGTCGGGGCGCGAGAGTATCCGCCCGCCCCAGTTTTCGAGCTTCATTCCGTCCGAGGTGTCGATTATCCTGTAATCCTGCCAGTTTTCGGCTGTTCTCATAGCTTTCGTCCTTTAGTCATATTTTTCGTGATACGGCGTGTAAGCGGCTTCGAGCATTTTCGTGAGCCGTTCCTTTTCGCCGATGACGGTATACTCTATCGGCTTTTTATACTTTTTTCGGTAAAGATAAAGCGTGCCATTTTTGACCGCATAGCTGAAGTTTTCGGCAGGCAGGAATCTCCCCGGGAAATACACGCCGCTTTCCGCGATATAGCTGTATTTTCCCTTTTTCAGCTCCGCCGCCGATACTGCGCCGGTGATGCTCCACGTCACGGTCATGAGTATGTACAGATAGCGTTTTCTTCGGGGCTTCGCCGAGAGCTTTTCCCTCAGCTCCGAGGTCTCTGCGGTGCTGTCGGTATTTATGCGGTAAGCGCTGTCATAATAGCCGCTTTCGATCTTTCCTATCTCCGATGTGCAGTCGATAATGTTTATGACCGACAAGACCACCCACACCGCCGAAAGCGCGAGCCACACCTTTGTGGGCTTGGTGTTCCTGCCGACTGCCACCGTTTCGGTCTCATTCCGCAGACGATCGCGAGCCTTCTTTGCTCTTACGGCTTCAAATATGAGAAGTACGGCAAACGCCGCACACAGCAGTGTCATCAATGCGCCCATAGCTTTGTCCTCTTGTTTGTTTCTTTTCCCGCCTGACGGCGTTTTGGGGGTTGCCTGCCTTACGGCAGGTTTGGGGTTTCACGAAATGCGCTCCGCTGTTTCGTGAAATTAAATCGGCGATACGTCTTGTTCACGGTACTTTGTGCGGGTCGGGACGTTTCTGCCCTTACAGCTCGGTTTTCTTTGATATCGCCGATTTAAGCGGGCGGTTCGTGTGCGGTTCTTGGCGGGGATTTGTCTTGTCGGTACGTGTGCTTTTTGCGCCTGCGGCGCAACGGGGG
>CACZJT010000129.1 GCA_902781565.1 uncultured Ruminococcus sp. | reverse complement strand
GACTGCCGCGGGTGTCTGAAAGTTAAACAACAAACTATTTTTGGCGTAGCCAAAAATGCCGCGAACTTCGTGCAGGGCTCTGCCCTGCCAAATTATGATCTGTATTATTTTTTCTTATACTTTCTTCAGACACAGCGTCGCGTTGTGTCCGCCGAAGCCTAAGTTGTTGGAAAGGGCTGTCTTGATCTCGATGTCGCGCCTGCCCTCGGTGCAGTAGTCAAGGTCGCACTCGGGGTCGGGGGTGGCGTAGCCTAAGGTCTGATGAACAAAACCGTGTTTCAGCTGTAACGCCGTGGCTATCGCTTCCACTGCGCCCGCTGCGCCTAAAAGATGCCCCGTCATGGACTTGGTGGAGTTTATGACGGTCTTTCTTGCCGCTTCCTCTCCCAGTGCCAGCTTTATGGCTATGGTCTCATAGGCGTCATTTAAATGTGTGGAAGTCCCGTGGGCATTTATGTAGTCCACTTCCTCGGGAGCAAGCCCCGCTTCGGTGTACGCCTGTTTTATCGCAGCAGCAGCAGCTTCGCCCGTGGGGGAGGGGCTGGTCATGTGGTAGGCGTCGCAGGTCGCGCCGTAGCCCGCGATCTCCGCGTATATCTCCGCGCCGCGTGCCTTTGCGTGTTCGTATTCCTCAAGCACCAGTACGCCGCAGCCCTCGCCCAGCACGAAGCCCGATCTCTCCTTGTCGAAGGGACGGGAAGCCTTTGCGGGGTCGCTCTCGCGGGTTAGAGCCTTCATGTTGTTGAAGCCCGACATCGCAAAGCGCGAAATGCACGCTTCCGAGCCGCCCGCCAGCGCCGCGTCAAGATAGCCGTCCTTTATCTTGCGGAAAGCCTCGCCTATTGCGTGAGTTCCCGAGGAGCAGGCTGTCACCGTGGCGAAGTTGTCGCCCTTGAAGCCAGTTTTCATGGCAACAGTTCCTGCCGCCATATTCGCTATCATCATGGGGATAAAGAACACGCCCACTCTGTCGCGCTTCTCGTTGAACTTCGTGACCTCCGCTTCGGTTATGTTAAGACCGCCGACGCCCACGCCGATGATAACGCCTACTCTGTAGGGGTCAAGGTCTTTGAGGTCGGTGCCCGACATTTTGAGGGCTTCGTCAGCCGCGACCACCGCGAACTGCGTGAAGCGGTCGAGCCTGCGGCACTCCTTCTTTTCGATGACCGCCGTGGGGTCGAAGTCCTTGACCTCTCCCGCGCACTTGACGTCGAAATCCGATACATCGAAGCGGGTCACGTTCGTGACTCCGAGCCTGCCCTCTTTAAGACTCTCCAGAAAATCGGGAACGTTGTTGGCATTCGGGTTCACCGTCCCCATTCCCGTGATAACTACTCTTCTCATACTGCTTACTTTCCTTTCAGATCACATTGACAGTCCGCCCGATATCTCGATGACCTGTCCCGTTACGTAGCTTGCGTCCTTTGAAGCGAGGAAGGATACCACACCCGCGATCTCCTCCACCGTACCGTAGCGGCGCATGGCGATCAGCTGGAGTATCTTCTCTTTCTGGGCGTCGGTGAGCTTGTCGGTCATGGGGGTCTTGATGAAGCCCGGAGCCACCGCGTTGCAGGTTATCCCGCGGGAGCCCAGCTCCTTTGCGACGGTCTTGGTCATGCCGATGATCGCGGCTTTTGAAGCGGAGTAATTGAACTGTCCCGCGTTGCCGTGAAGTCCCGCTACCGACGAGAGATTGATTATCCGTCCCGACTTCTGCTTCATCATCACCGAACCCACGTGCTTTGTCATGTTGAAAACGCTCTTCTGATTAACGGCGATGACCGTGTCGAAGCTCTCCTCGCTCATTCTTGCGAGTAGTCCGTCGCGGGTGATGCCCGCGTTGTTTACAAGGACGTCTATCGTGCCGAACTTGGCTTTAACGTCCTTTACGAGCTGTTCGGTCTGTGCGTGGTCGGAAACGTCCGCGATGAACTTATCGCAGATAACGCCCTCGGCGGTTATGCGCTCTATGATGTCATTGTTCTCGAACATCGCCTCGCTGATGTCGTTGAGGGCGATGTCGTAGCCGTCTTTAGCGAGCCTGAGCGCGATAGCCGCGCCTATACCTCTCGCAGAACCTGTGATTATTGCGGTTGCCATGTGACTTATTACCTCCGTTCGTGTATCATTTATTCAGCAGTTCCTCCGCCTGTGCGAACATCTCCTCTATGATGTCCTTGCAGGGCTTGACTTCGGTTATCATTCCCGCGATAGCGCCGCAGAGGAACGAACCGTTTTCGAGGTCGCCGTCCTGCACCGCCTTGCGCAGCGAACCGAGGGTAAGCTGCTCGAACTCGTCGGGAGTGATAGAGCCCGCGCTCTCGCCCTGTGCGAGTCTGCGGGAGAATTTGGTCTTTACGTTGCGGCAGGGGTGTCCCGTGTATCTGCCCGTTACGACGGAATCGGTGTCCTTCGCCTTTACTACCAGCTCTTTATACGTGGGGTGTACGACGCATTCCTCGGAAGCGAGGAAACGTGTGCCTACCTGAACGCCCTCCGCGCCCAGCATGAAGCTCGCCGCGATGCCGCGTCCGTCGGCGATACCTCCCGCCGCGAGTACGGGTATCTTCACTGCGTCAACTACCTGCGGGACAAGGCACATGGTCGTATTCTCGCCGATGTGTCCGCCCGATTCCGTTCCCTCGGCTATAACGGCATCCGCGCCCGAGCGCTCCATGCGCTTTGCAAGAGCAACACTGGGGACTACGGGCACTACCTTGACATTCGCGGCTTTCCATGCCTCCATGTACTTTCCGGGATTGCCCGCGCCGGTGGTGACTACAGCTACGCCCTCGTCTATGACGAGCTGTGCGAGGTCGTCTGCGTTTGGGGACATGAGCATTATGTTCACGCCGAAAGGCTTGTCCGTCAGGGACTTAGCCTTTCTTATCTGCTCACGGAGGTAGTCGATAGGCGCGGAGCCGCCCGCGATTATTCCCAAGCCTCCCGCGTTCGATACCGCCGCCGCAAGCTCCGCTTCGGCTATCCATGCCATGCCGCCCTGGAATATCGGGTATTTTATACCCAGCAGGTCGGTTATCCTTGTCTTTGCTGTTGTCATAATGTATTCTCCTTACTTGAAAATATATCCCTCGTTTTCAAGAGCCTTTACCGCCCTGCCGAGGTTTTCTTCCTTTACAAGTATGTAGTCGGTATCGTAGGTGGACACCGCGAAGATGCCTATGCCGTTCTCCGCGAGTGCTCCCGATATCTTAGAGAGTATCCCGATGAGGGAGAAGTCCAGCGTTCCGCAGATACGGAAGGCTCTCCAGCCGTCCTCGCGGGCGGCGGTGCTTTCGGGGGTCAGGGGCGTTTCGCACACAAGCGATATCTCCCCGTCCGTCCTGCCTATAAAGTAAAACCCCGCCGAAAGGTCTATGTCCTTAACGTCCCTCACCTTGCAGACGGTGAGCGCCTTTTCGATGATCTCAAGCTCCATCAGAACACCACGCTTTTTTGATAATTCGGAATTCGGAATGAGGAATGCGGGATCAAAGGTGCGGCTTCGCCGCGTGTTTAGTATTCAAGTACCACCGCGCCGTAGGTAAGTCCGCCGCCGAAGCCCACGAAGCATACCTTGTCGCCGCGCTTTATTCGCCCGCTCCTTACGCCGTCATAGAAGGCGTTCGGTATCGAAGCCGAGGAGGTGTTGCCGTACTCGGCGATGTTCAGCACCATCTTATCCATAGAAACGTGCAGCTTCTTGGCGGCTGTCTCGATTATGCGGACGTTCGCCTGGTGAGGGATCACCGCGTCAAGCTCATCGGGGGATATGCACGCCTTCTCGCAGGCGTTGGCAACAGCCGTGGGCAGGGCGTTGGTCGCAAACTTGTAGACTTCCTTGCCGTCTTGCAGGAGGAAGTGTCCGTGGGGCTCGGGCATATCCATCTCATATGTAAAGCTCTCGTCGCGGAAGGGATTTATCGTATGCAGAGCCCTTGCCGCAAGGTAAGGCGCACCGCTCCCGTCCGCCGCCGTGAAGCTCGAAAACAGGGTATCGTCACGCTTTTCGAGAACGACTGCCGCCGCCGCGTCACCGAAGAGTATGCAGGTCGAGCGGTCGCTGTAGTCGGTGAATTTGGAAAGCTCCTCGGTCGCCACTACCAGCGCGTACTTTATATCCCCGCAGGCGAGGTATCTCCGCGCCATGTCAACTCCGTAAACGAAGCCCGAGCAGGCGCAGTTTATGTCGATGGCGGGGCAGCCCGTCACGCCCAGCTCCCGCTGTATCAGGCACGCCTCGGAGGGGGTGTAGTAATCGGGAGTGCAGGTGGCGCAGATGATGAGCCCGATATCGGCGGCGGTGAGTCCCGCGTCGGCGACAGCTTCCGCGGCGGCTTTTGCGCCGAAGTAGTAGTTGGGCTCGCCGTTCGATATGCGGCGGGTCTTTATGCCCGTGCGCTGAGTTATCCATTCATCGTTGGTATCAACGATCTTAGCGTAATCGTCGTTTGAAGCAACAAGCTCGGGGACAGCCCGTCCCGTGCCGCAGATCCTTACGCCCGTTGTCTTTATCATTACTTCATACATTCCCTTCAAAAAATATTTTCAAAATCCTGTCAGGTGCTATTGAATCCCGCGGCGATCTGTGTTATAATGGTATAGTAGTTCGTACCGCGAAATTTTTACAATACATATTATAAACCAATAATATTTCTAAATATCGGTATAAAATTGTCACGTTTATGAACGAATGGACATTTATATATAAGTGTCAAATTTTCACTCCGCAAAAGGGATTTATGCACGTTTCTCACATAACCGACTGCGGAGGTCTAAGAATAAAGGAGCATTATTATGTCAAAAACAGCGTTTTTATTTTCGGGGCAGGGCTCGCAGTACGCGGGCATGGCAAAGGAATTCTATGACAGCGACCCGGGGGCGAGGCTGGTGTTCAAGATAGCCGACGAGGTACTGGGCTACAGGCTGGAGGACATCGTTTTCGCCGAGGACGGTATTGCAGGCAATACTACGGAGCTGAACAAGACGGTACATTCCCAGCCCGCGATAATGGCTTGTTCGCTGTGTGCCTTTGAAGCTCTCGACACTCACGGGGTAGAGTTCGGCGCGGTAGCGGGGCATTCGCTGGGCGAATATGCGGCTATGGCGGCGAGCGGTATGCTCTCCTACGAGGACGCATTTGCGCTCATAAAGATACGTGCCGAAGCCATGCAGAAGGCTGCCGAAAGTTCCGCGGGCGTTATGTATGCGATCATAGGACCCGCCCCTGCGGAGGTGGAAGCCGCCTGCGAGAAGACCGAGGGTTATGTGGTGCCCGTAAACTACAATTCCCCCGTGCAGACCGTAATAGCGGGCGAAGAAAAAGCCGCGGGAGCCGCTGCGGAGCTGATAAAGAGCACGAGCACCGCGAAGCGGGTCAAAGCGGTAAAGCTGAACGTAGCGTCGGCGTTCCACAGTGAGATCATGCGACCCGCCGCCGATGAGTTTTTGGAGCGGACGGAGGGATTCAAGTTCGCGGCTCCGAAGTGCGGATTTTACTCGAATGTTTTAGGCGGTGAGCTGACGGACTTTTCGGACATGAGGGCGCTGCTTGCGAAGCACATAGTTTCGCCCGTAAGGTTCACGGACGAGCTCACGGCAATGCAGGCGGCGGGATATGACCGATTCATCGAATGCGGTCCCGGGAAGGTATTGACGGGGCTGGTGAAAAAGACGCTTGAGGGCGTAACGGCGATGAACTGTGAAAACGCGGAGACTTTGAAAGCAATAATCGGATAAATCATAATTTGCAGGGGAGACCCCTGCACGAAGTTCGCGGCATTTTTGGCTACGCCAAAAATAGTTTGTTGTTTAACTTTCAGACACCCGCGGCAGTCGTTCAAGGGGC
>CACZJT010000128.1 GCA_902781565.1 uncultured Ruminococcus sp. | reverse complement strand
GTTTATTTGGCTAAAGACAATCTTCATGGAGAAATTGCGTTAGCAAAAAAGCGCCTCCGGGCGCGCTAGCCCGGCGGGGTATGGGGCAGCGCCCCATTTTAATCAGACCGCGCGAAGAGCAAAAGACCCTTAAACGCAAACCCACGCGCGGTCTGCAATTCCGCTTGCGGTCGGCGTAAGCTCGACCGCGACTCTTGAAGCGGCGGCGACAAAAGCCGTCGGCGCGGGGGTTCATGAGCGTTTACGGCGGTCGGGCACAAATTTCCCCCGAACGGGTGAACCCTGCGACACCCACGTCGGTTCGTTTTGGTGTTACGGCTTCGTGTGTTGCGCGCGAGCTTCGCCGCGCGCCAAAGGAAGAACAAACCGCGCGTGGTTTGTGCAGGTCGGTAAGATGCTTTGCGCGCGGTTTGATTATAATGGGGCTCCGCCACAAGCCCCGCCAGCGCGTTGGCGGCGCTGGACCCGCCTTTTTTGCTAACGCAGTATCTCCGTTTCAGATGTCTTTTACCCTCATAAATTATGATTTATCTAATTATATCACAGTTTTACCATTAGGTCAAGTAAAATTTGCGCCTGCCGTCTTGGGACAGCAGGCGCTTTTTCTTTACGGGATAAGTCTGTTTATGTCTCTCGGGAACATTGAGGTCTCGCGGATATTCGACTTGTTCAACAGCTTCATCAGAAGTCTTTCAAGCCCGATACCCAGTCCTCCGTGAGGAGGCAGTCCGTACTTGTGCGCGTCAAGATAGCTCTTGAAGTCCGCAGGGTCTAAGCCCTGTGCGAGCATCTTCGCTACCTGCTCGTCGTAGTCGTGTATACGCTGACCGCCCGACGTTATCTCTAAGCCCCTGAACAACAGGTCGAACTTGTAGGCTTCCTTCGGATCCTCGCGGCTGTTCATCGCGTAGAACGGCGGCTTCGAGGACGGGAAGTGCGTTACGAAAATGAAGTCGCTGTCGAAATGCTCCTTGGCATACTTGCCGAGGTTCACTTCGTCCTCGGGGTCGAGGTCGAACTTCTTTCCGCCTACCGAATCGCCCCGCAGGAGCTTTATCGCGTCGATGAACTTGATCGAGGGGATGTCCTTGATCGTCGGTACGTCCGCTTCGAGCAGCTTTATCTCGTAGGCGTAGTTCTCCTTGATGTACTCCATTATAGAACGAAGCATGGCGGTCTCCATCGCCATTACGTCATACATACTGTCGATGTAGCCCATCTCGAAGTCAAGCCCGATGTACTCGTTGATGTGGCGGCTCGTGGCGTGCTTCTCGGCGCGGTAAACGGGAGCTATCTCGTAAACGCGGTCGAATACGCCCACGCAGGCTTGCTTGTAGAACTGCGGCGACTGGTTCAGGAATGCGTTCTTGTGGAAGTAGTCAAGACGGAAGATGTTCGCACCGCCCTCGGCGCCCTGCGCAACTATCTTCGGGGTGTGTATCTCGGTGAAGCCGTTCGCCTTCATGAAGACGTGCATTCCGTGGACAAGACCCTCCTGGAGCTTGAATATCGCACGCTCGTAGGGGTTGCGGAGCGCCGCAACGCGGTTGTCGAGCTTGGTGTCTATGGAGCAGTTGAGCTTGCCCTGCGCGATCTTCAGCGGGAGCTCGGCGGCAGGGGTGCTTATGAGCCTGATGTCCGAAAGCACCAGCTCGACGCCGTTGAAGTCCTTGGGGTTCTCGGTCAGAGTACCCTTGACCCATACGAAATATCCCTCGCGAAGTCCCTGTATGCTGTCCTTGCAGTCCTTCTCGCTGTAAACGGTCTGGAGCACGCAGTTCGATGTGCGGACAACGATGAACGATACGCCCGCCATTTTGCGAATGCGGTGAACGCAGGCGCGGAAGTCTACCACCTTGCCGATGTTCGCAAGGGCGTCCGAAATGCCGAAGGAGCCGAGCAGCTTGTCGGTGGAAACGCTCACAAAGCCGTCGCCCATATCGGCGGGAACGAACTTGTCCGCATTGGCGAAGGGGGTCAGCTTCGAGGTGTCGGCGGTGTCCTCCTCCTCGGTCTTTTCCTCGGCGGCGGAGCCTGCCGCGGCTATGGCGTTCAGTTTGTCTTCAAGAGCCTGTTTTATCAGCTTGGGAGTGGCGGCGCCCTTCAGAGCCTTGGTACACTGACCCATGATGAAGCCGAATACCTTCTTTTCTCCGCTTGCGTACTGCTGTACCTGTGCGCTGTTGGCGGCGAGTATCTTGTCGATCTCGGCGCCGACCTTGTCCATGTCAACGGAGATGATGTAGCCGTCCGCCTTGGCGATCTGCTCGGGGTCGCCGCCCTGCTCCGCCATTTTGCGGAACACGCTTTTGGCGTCGCCCTTGGATATCTTTTCCTCGTCGGCAAGCCGTACCAGCTTCGCAAATTCCTCCGCAGAGAATTTCCGCTGTTCCATGTCGATCTCGCCTAAGTTTATGCGGCGCATGAGCTCCGTGAGGATAAAGGAAGCAACGGTCTTGGGGCTGTTGTAGGCTTTGAGGGCTTCCTCGTAGAAATCGCAGATAGTCTTGTCGTAAACGATGTTCTTCGCATCTATCTCCGAAAGCCCGAACTTGCCCGTGTATCTTTCAAGGCGGGCGTTAGGCATCTCGGGGAGCTTCGCCTTGATCTCGGCGAGCTGTGCATCGGTGAGGTTCACCTGCAAGATGTCGGGCTCGGGGAAGTAGCGGTAGTCGTGGGCGTTCTCTTTGGTACGCATACTCTTTGTGGCGTCACGGTTAGCGTCGTAGCGGCGGGTCTCCTGAATGACCTTCTTGCCCGCTTCGAGCAGCAGAGCCTGTCTGCGTTCCTCGTACTTTATGGCACGTCCCACGGATTTTATAGAGTTGATGTTCTTGATCTCGGCGCGGGTACCGAATTCCTTGTCGCCGGGCTTCATGATGGAGATGTTTACGTCGCAGCGCAGCGAGCCCTGCTCCATCTTACAGTCGCAGACGCCCGCGTATTTCAGCAGCAGGGATATCTGTTCAACATAAGCCATAGCTTCCTCGGCGCTCCTCATATCGGGCTCGGAAACTATCTCGATAAGCGGGATCCCGCAGCGGTTATAGTCCGCGAGGGAAACGCCGTTGTAGTCATCGTGAACGAGCTTGCCCGCGTCCTCCTCAAGGTGGACGTGGTTTATGCGGATATCCTTCTTCTTGCCGTCAACTTCGATCGGGATAACGCCCGGTCCGATGATCGGGTAGTAGAGCTGGCTTATCTGGTAAGCCTTGGGAAGGTCGGGGTAGAAGTAGTTCTTGCGGTCGAACACCGAGAACTTGTTTATCTCGCAGCCGAAGGCGTAGCCCGCCTTGACCGCGTACTCAACGGCAGTCTGGTTCAGAACGGGCAGCGTTCCGGGCATACCCGTGCAGACAGGGCAGCAGCGGGAGTTGCGCTCGCCGCCGAACTCCGCCGAGCAGTTGCAGAATATCTTGGTCTTTGTAAGAAGCTCCGCATGGATCTCAAGACCAATGACAGTAATATACTTTTCCATTTGTCCTTTTCCTCCTTACTTGAGCTTCGGAGCAGCAGCCGTGAAGGTCTGCTCGAAGGCGTCGGCGAGCTGTAGGATCGTTTGCTCGTCGAAGCGTTTTCCGACTATCGAAAGCCCGATAGGCATACCGCTGCCGTTGTAGCCGCAGGGCGTGGATATAGCGGGCAGTCCCGCGATGTTCACGGTGACGGTGCAGATATCCGCCTGATACATCTTTACGGGGTCGGAGACCTGTTCCTCGGGGCGATAAGCCACAGCGGGAGTGGTGGGCGTTATCATGGCGTCGCACTTCTCGAAAATGCCGTCATACTCGCTGCGTATCACCTGTCTGAGCGCCATAGCCTTTGCGTAGTAGGCGTCATAGTAGCCGCTCGAAAGCGCGTAGTTTCCGAGGAGTATGCGGCGCTTTACCTCGTCGCCGAAGCCCTCGGAGCGGGACTTCTTTATCAGCTCCTCGTAGCTGTCGGCTTCCGCGGTGCGGTGTCCGTACTTGATACCGTCATAGCGGGAGAGGTTTGAAGCAGCCTCCGCCGAGGAGATGAGGTAGTAGGCGGGGACGGCGTATTTCAGCGAGGGCATGGAGCATTCAACGATCTCCGCACCGAGCTTCTTGTAAGTCTCCACCGCCGCGAGCACGCTCTTTCTGACCTCGTCGTCAATGCCCTCGCCGTAGAATTCGGCGGGAACGGCGAGCTTCATGCCCTTGATGGGCTGACCGATCTTTGCGGTGAAGTCGGGGACTTCATTGCGGGAAGTGGTGCCGTCGTGGGGGTCGAAGCCGCAGATGTGGTTCAGCACCGCCGCGCAGTCGTAGGCGGTATGTGCGATAGGACCGATCTGATCGAAGGAGCTTGCGAACGCCACAAGACCGTATCTCGAAACGCGGCTGTAGGTGGGCTTCAAGCCCGTAACGCCGCAGAAAGCCGCAGGCTGACGTATCGAGCCGCCCGTGTCGGAGCCTAAGGAAACGGTGCAGAGCTCCGCCGCAACAGCCGCCGCCGAGCCGCCCGAGGAACCGCCGGGAACGCAGTCGGTGTTGTAAGGATTGCGGGTCTTTGCGAACGCCGAGGTCTGTGTGGAGCCGCCCATAGCGAACTCGTCCATGCTGGTCTTGCCGAGCATGACGATGTTCTGTGCGTCGAGCTTTTCCATGACGGTGGCGTTATACTGCGGCACAAAGTTTTCGAGTATCCTTGAAGCGCAGGTAGTGCGCACGCCCTCGGTGCAGATATTGTCCTTGATAGCCATAGGAATACCCGTAAGGGGTTTGGCGTTACCGCTGTCGATAAGTGCCTGAGCCGCGTCCGCCTCAGCGAGAGCGCCCTCCTCGGTGACGGTGATATAGGACTTGATCTCGCCGTCGCGGGTCTTTATGTTATTTAAGTATTCTTCCGTCAGCTCGCGGACGGAGATCTCTTTTTTATCGAGAGCCTCACGCTGAGCGCGGAGAGTTTTCAATGAACTGTCCATTTTTTCACTCCTTTAATGATAAGAGAATGTCATTCCACGACCTTCGGCACGACGAAGGCATTATCGCGGTTGACGGCGTTAGCAAGAACGCGGTCGGTGGGCATAGATTCGTGTTTCTCGTCGATACGCAGGCTTTCGAGGAAGACGTTGTGGTTATCCTTATAGGCGTCGTAAGTAACGTCATAGTCCTTAACGCCGTCCATCAGTTCGATGATGTCGGTCATTTCCGCGGCAGTTTTTTCGAGCTGTTCATCGGTAAATTCGAGTTTACCGAGTTCCGCGAGATATTTTACCATATTAAGATCCATATCGTTTAATATCCTTTCCCGTGATTTGGCACAGTATGCCATACTAACATCTTATTATATCACACTTTAGCGTTCATTTCAAGTGTTTCAAAAAAAATTCATATTTCCCGCGAAAAAAACGAGCAATATCCGCGAGTAATTTCGCAAGAAATGATTGGTAAAAACTCTCTGAAAGGTATATAATCAAATCATAATTTGTAAGGCTGACCGCGTTGCACAAATTGGTTGTAGGGCGGGGGCTTGCTCCTGCCGTTCGATCTGCACAATTCTGTGTAGGGTGGGGGTTTGCCCCCACCTCGGATTACAACAAATGCTACGTTGACCACAGTCATTGTAGGGGCGAGCATAGAAACCTTTAGGTTTCCCTCGCCCGTGATTACCTGCGGGTTCGGTAGGCTTATGCCTGCCTTGCGGCAGGTTTGGGGGTTGCCTGCCTGACGGCAGGTCTGGGGTTGCACGAAAATCGCTTACGCTCTTTCGCGCAATTAAATCGGCGATACGTCTGTTCACGGTACTTTGTGCGGGTCGGTGTGCTTCTGCCCTTACTTCACACTTTTCTTGATATCGCCGATTTAATACAAACGCTATCCGTTTCACACGCG
>CACZJT010000127.1 GCA_902781565.1 uncultured Ruminococcus sp. | reverse complement strand
TCATAATTTGGCAGGGGAGACCCCTGCACGAAGTTCGCGGCATTTTTGCCAAAGGCAAAAATTATTTGTAGCTGAAATATCAGACACCCGCGGCAGTCGTTCAAGGGGCTTTGACCCACAGTTTATTTGGCTAAAGACAACTAACACGGAGAAATTGCGTTAGCAAAAAAGCGGGTCCAGCGGCGCGACGCTGGCGAGGATTCCTAAGGGCGAGGAGCCCTTAGGCAGGGGAGCGCGAAGCGCTGGGGGCAGAGCCCCCGTTGCGCCGCAGGCGCAAAAAGCACACGTACCGACAAGACAAATCCCCGCCAAGAACCGCACACGAACCGCCCGCTTAAATCGCGCACAACGTAACGAGAACCGCACGTATCGCCGATTTAATTTCACGAAACAGCGTCAGCGCATTTCGTGAAACCCCAAACCTGCCGCAAGGCAGGCGGGAACCAACCGAACCCCAAAAGTCTACACGGGCGAGCAATGCTCGCCCCTACTTCCTGTACTTTGCGGCTTCGGCGGAGCGCGTTTCGCTTGGCGTACCGCGTCCGCATAATCGTCCGCGTCAGCGGACACCTTCAATTCTCAGCGCCAACTTGTTGGTGCGATTCCGCATTCCGAATTCCTAATTAGTTAAATGAACTCCGTCCCTGCACCCTCACTGGTCAGGAGCTCTATGAGTATCGAGTGGGGTATGCGCCCGTCGATGATCGTCGTGCGCTTCACGCCGCGCCTTACGGCTTCTACACAGCAGTCTATCTTCGGTATCATGCCGCCGCTTATGATGCCCGTCTTTTTGAGGTACGGCACGTCGCTGACGTTCACCGAGGGTATGAGCGTCGAGGGGTCGTCCTTGTCTTTCAGGAGCCCCGCGATATCCGTCATGAGTATCAGCGTTTCGGCTCTCAGACAGCTTGCGATACGCGCCGCCGCCGTGTCCGCGTTGATGTTGTAGCAGGTGCCGTCCGCAGATGTCGCCACCGTCGAGATTATCGGCACATACCCGCCGTTCATGGCGTCGATTATCGGCTTCGTGGAAATGCTCTTGATCTGCCCCACATAGCCGAGGTCAACTTCGCCCTCCAGCTTTTCAGCCATGATGATCTGACCGTCTATGCCGCAGAGCCCCAGCGCCCTTGCGCCGTGGAGCTGTAGGGTGCTTACCAGTTCCTTGTTGACCTTGCCCGCAAGCACCATTTTCACGATGTCTATAGTCTCGCTGTCGGTATAGCGAAGCCCGCCGATGAATTTTGACTCCACGCCCACGCGCTTTAACATGGCGTTGATCTCGGGACCTCCCCCGTGTACCAGTACCACTTTTATGCCTACCTCGCTGAGCAGGACGATATCCTGCATGACGGCTTCTTTGAGGGCGTCGTTGGTCATGGCGTTCCCGCCGTACTTCACAACGACTACTTTATTATGATACTTCTGTATGTAAGGCAGCGCGTCAACAAGTATCTGCGACCGCGTTTCGTTTGATATCTCCATAGTTGATACTTCCTTTTTTATTGCTTGATCTGTACGGCTGTAGTTTGCTTTGGATATCGCCGATCTGACTTATGACTTTCGGACTTGCGTTTCTTGAATTGCTATAGGTACGCCTGCGGTCTGCTTTATAATGAAATTTGCGGCGGAAACACTTCACTCATGCGACCGCCGCAAAATCTGTTGTTATGTTATTCCGTCTTATTCCGTCAATTACTGCTGTCCGCGCTTCTGCTCCAGCTTCGCACGTACCTTGATCGGCAGTCCGAACAGGTTGATGAAGCCCGCACTGTCCTTCTGATCGTAAACATCGTCCTCGTCAAAGGTCGCTACTTCCTCATCGTACAGCGTGTACGGCGAAGTAACGCCCGCATTGATGATGTTGCCCTTGTAGAGCTTTAACTTTACGTCGCCCGTAACGGTCTTCTGCGTTTCGGTGACGAAAGCCGAAAGCGCCTCCCGCAGAGGTGTGAACCACTGACCGTTGTATACGATGTCCGCGAACTTGATTGAAAGATACTGCTTGATACGCGCAGTCTCCTTGTCGATGGTTATGGTCTCCAGAACATCATGAGCGTGATAGAGGATAGTTCCGCCGGGAGTCTCGTAAACGCCGCGGCTCTTCATGCCGACAAGTCTGTTCTCGACAAGATCGGCAAGACCGATACCGTTAGCGCCGCCCAGCTCGTTGAGCTTCGCAACAAGGGCGGGACCGTCCATTTCTACGCCGTCGATCGCGGTCGGGATACCCTGCTCGAAATGAATGGTCACATATGTGGGCTTGTCGGGAGCCTGCAAGGGAGAAACGCCCATTTCGAGGAAGCCGGGCTTTTCGTACTGAGGCTCGTTCGCGGGGTCTTCGAGGTCGAGACCCTCGTGGGACAGGTGCCAGAGGTTCTTGTCCTTCGAGTAGTTGGTCTCGCGGTTTATTTTAAGAGGTATATTGTGAGCCTCGGCATAGTCGATCTCCTGATCGCGGCTCTTCAAGTCCCAAATCCTCCAGGGAGCGATTATCTGCATATCGGGAGCGAATCTCTTGATAGCAAGCTCGAATCTCACCTGATCGTTGCCCTTGCCCGTGCAGCCGTGGCAGATAGCGTCTGCGCCCTCTTTGAGCGCGATCTCGGCTATCCTCTTGGCGATGATGGGACGCGCAAAGGAAGTGCCGAGGAGGTATCTGTTCTCGTAAACGGCGCCCGCCTGAACGGTGGGGTAAACGTATTCCTCGATGAATTCCTTCTTTAAGTCCTCGATATAGAGCTTGGAAGCGCCGGTCTTGATAGCCTTTTCTTCAAGTCCGTCAAGCTCGGTGCCCTGTCCGACGTCGCCCGAAACGGCGATGACCTCGCAGTTGTTGTAATTCTCCTTGAGCCACGGAATGATTATCGACGTGTCAAGTCCGCCCGAGTAAGCGAGCACTACCTTTTTGATCTCTTTAGCCATTGGAAATTCCTCCGATACAAACGATGTTATGGGTACGTCCGAAAAGCCCGTACCTCTGTACACTCTATATTATACACCCTTTTCCCGAAATGTCAAGGGGTATTCACGAAATTTAACATTTTATGCATATTTGTCCCCCGAAGAATGAATATAGCGGGCAGATATGCGCATAATGGGTATAATTATTCGGAAATTGCCGTTAGCAACCCCTTTTGCGCCTTTTATTACTTCTCTTGCGGTATTTTTTTCCCTTTATCGGGTATTATTTCCCTGTGAGCGTATTGACAAACAGCATTTTCCATGTTATAATGAAAAATACATATGAACGTTAGTTTAACGTCGTATTATTATTTTCACACGGAAAGGAAATGTTGAAATGAAACCGACCGGTCTTACCTCTAAGGAGGTGGAGGAGAGCCGCCAAAAATACGGCGCCAACTCCCTCACCCAGATACCCCCCGATCCCCTCTGGAAAAAGATACTTGAGGGCTTTAAAGACCCTATGATAATGATACTCTGCGTGGCGCTTGCCGTGCAGGTGGTGCTGTGCTTCATGGGTCAGGCAGAATGGTATGAGCCCGTGGGCGTGCTCATCGCCATACTCATAGCAAACGGCGTGGCTTCCGTCAGCGAGAACAAGCAGGAGGGCAAGGCTTCCGCCCTCAAAGCCGAGGAGGAAGCAAAGGAGATGGCTAAGGTCATCCGCGACGGTCAGCTTCAAGAGATACACGTCAGCGACGTAGTTGTGGGCGATACCGTTTTCCTAATGGCAGGCGACAAGATACCCGCAGACGGCGAGATCATCGACGGCAAGATCATGGTCGATCAGGCTGCCCTGAACGGCGAGACAGAGGAAGCCGAGAAGCGCCCCGTAGAAAAGGGCGAATCCTACGACACCAAAGACCTGCTCAACAAGCACTACGCTTACCGCGGCACTGTAGTCTGCGGAAGTGAGGGTCACATGGAGGTCAAGGTCGTCGGTGACAAGACCCTGTTCGGTGAGCTGGCGCTCGAAGTACAGGAAGAGACAAGACAGACCCCTCTCCAGGTCAAGCTGGCAAAGCTCGCGAAGCAGATATCCACATTCGGCTACGTGGGCGCTATCGCTATCGTGGTGGGCATACTCTTAAAGACCATCATCTCGGGTTCAATGCCCTCGACGGGTATGGAGTGGCTGAAGCTCCTCATGAACGCCATAACCGTTGCGGTAACTATCGTTGTATGTGCAGTCCCCGAGGGTCTGCCGATGCTGACCTCTATACTGCTCTCGTTCCAGTCCATGAGAATGGCTAAGGACAACGTACTTGTCCGCAAGATAAACGGTCTTGAAACTGCGGGCTCTCTGTCCATACTCTACTCCGACAAGACCGGCACCATAACCGAGGGCAGGCTCACCGTTGTTGAAATGGCTACGGGCAATGTGAACATCTTCAAGGGCATGAGCGAAATGCCCGCGAACCTTGCCGCAGACCTCGTTGTGGGTATCGGCATAAACAACTCCGCCTCGGCTTCAAACGGCGAGGTCATCGGAGGAAACAACACCGACCGCGCACTTATGGCTTTCCTCGTGGGCGAAAAGGCTGACGGGAAGATAGACAAGGACAGCGTGAAGAACTTCGAGGCTTTCGATTCCGCGAAGAAGTATTCCACCGTTACCGTTAATAACAGCGGCAATGTCTGCACCTACATCAAGGGCGCTCCCGAGCGTATACTTGATAAATGTCAGTATTATATCGACGAAAAGGGCGAGAGGAAACCCCTCACCGAGAAGAATTACCTCGTTCAGTACATCGACACACAGGCGGGACGCTCCATGAGACTGCTTGCGGTCGCAAAGACCGACGGCGATACCGTGGGCGACGACCTGACCCTCGTTTGCGTGCTGTCCATTCGTGACAACGTGCGCAAGGAAGCCGCCGACGCTATCAAGGAAGTGCAGAAGGCGGGCATTCAGGTAGTAATGGTAACGGGCGACCGCAAGGAGACCGCCGTGGCTATCGCAAAGGAAGCGGGTCTGATACAGAAAGATACCGACGTTGCGCTGACCTCTCAGGAAATGGGCGAGAAGAGCGACGAAGAGCTGAAAGCCCTGCTCCCGAACCTGCGCGTCGTTGCAAGAGCGCTGCCTACGGACAAGAGCCGTCTTGTGCGCTGCGCACAGGAGCTGAACCTTGTTGTCGGCATGACGGGCGACGGCGTAAACGACTCCCCCGCGCTGAAAAAAGCCGACGTGGGCTTTGCGATGGGAAGCGGTACGGAAGTCGCCAAGGAAGCGGGCGACATCACGATACTCGACGACAACTTCTCGTCTATCGAGAAAGCGATACTCTACGGCAGAACGATGTTCAAGAGCATACGCAAGTTCCTTATCTTCCAGCTGACCGTAAACGTGGCGGCGGTGCTGACCTGCTTCCTCGGACCAATGCTGGGCGAGAATCAGGTAATGACCGTTATACAGCTCCTTGTGGTGAACCTTGCCATGGACACCCTTGCGGCGATAGCTTTCGGTTCTGAGCCTGCGCTCAAAGAGTACATGAACGAGATGCCGATACCGCGTTCGGAGAGCATCGTCACAAAGAAGATGTTCATTCAGTTCCTTGTGGCGGGCTTGTATATCACGTTCATCTGTCTGGCGATACTGTTCATTGAGCCGATACGGAATCTTGTTGCGACGGGCAATCCCTACGGCTCGGCGGCGGGCGCATACGGCGACCTTTCGGGGGATATGCACATCTATCTGAAATCGGCGGTATTTGCCACCTTTATGATGGCGATAACGTTCAACGGCTTCAATGCAAGGACGACGCACCTTAATCCCTTTGAGAACTTAGGCAGAAACAGGAATTTCCTCATCGTCATGGGCGTACTGCTGATAGCGCAGTTCATCTTTGTAACGATAGGCGGACCCGCTCTCTCGGTACACGCGCTCAGTCCCGCGACATGGGGCGTATGCCTTGTGCTGGCGTTCCTTGTTATCCCGATAGACATGATAAGAAAAGCGATAATGGGAGCAGACAGCAAGCAGTAAGTGCTCCCGCACGGGGCTGTTCACGACATTTTGGCTACGCCAAAATTTGTTTGTGGCTGAAATATCTGACACCCGCGGCAGTCGTTTAAGTGTCTTAGACCCTGCGTTTAATTGCCTTATGTGGTGTAGAGCGGGGGCGGCACAACTGCGTTGAAACGCGCTCCGCATGATTTAGAAAGTGTAAATTGACCGCAAGTAAAATAAAAAGAAGAAGCTCTCTGTAGCACAAACCAAAAGTCTTAGGAAAGAGTCAAGGGAATAACCCTTCTTCAGAAGGGTTTTCCCTTGCAGGGGAGCGCGAAGCGCTGGGGGCAGAGCCCCCGTTGCG
>CACZJT010000126.1 GCA_902781565.1 uncultured Ruminococcus sp. | reverse complement strand
GCTAGTCTATTTTTCCTTGTGCTTCGTTGCACTCCCTTGAAATACGACAGTATTCCTGCGGTCGTGCGCCTAGCACAAGAAAAAATATCCGTCGCATAATCGCACAACTTATTTCTTGATGAATCCTTAATATCAATTATCCCAGCCGAGAGCCTTTCTCTTTGCTCTCATGTCGGCGACTATCTTCTCGCCCAGCTTTACGGGGTCGGTGTCAACGTTCATAGAAGAACCGAGAGTTTCGAGAGTGCCGTATTTCAGGAACTCTATGACATTCTTCGAGCCGTATATCTGAGCCTCGACGCAGTGATAGGAGCTTATGCCGTTGAGCCTGAATCCGAGAGCCGCGTCAATGCCCTTTTCGTTGCCCCATTCGGGGGAGGAGAATGCGAAGGGCAGCTCATAGAGCTTGTGTCCCAGCGCCCCCGCTATGCCCGCGAAAATGCCCGTGGAGCGGGTGTTGTCTATACATTCCCCGACGTGCCATACGGGGGGAAGGTCGGGCTCGAGGAACTCCCGCAGGCTGTCCCCCGCCTTTTCCTTGCCCGAGACCGCACAGTAGCCCAGCTTCATGAGCGGGAACGAAGCGCAGCCGTTCGAGAGTATCAGCACATTGTTTTTGAGCAGCACGTCAGCCACGTCGATAATGCACTTCTCGTACAGCACTTTGGGATTGTTGCAGCCCACCATGTTCACCACGCCGAGAATGCTTCCGTCACGTATCGCATCGGCGAGGGGCTGCATACTTCCGAAGCGCTTGTGGATATACTCCACCGAGAAGCCCACCTCCGCTTCGACCTCGTAGGGCGGGATATAGACGGGTATGCCCTTGCGGGCTTCAAAGCTCTCTATCGCGCGGCGGACTATCTTCTCGGCGAGGGCTTTCGTTTCGCCGATATTTGAGTGGTGATGATCGTATTCATAGCGCTCCGCACCCGGGAGCCTTGCGGAATCGCTGGTGGTGACTACCGTTGTCTTGAAGCAGCGGGCGACCTCCATGATAGAGGGGAAAACGTCCTGAACGTCCGCGACCCAGAGATCGAGGGCGCCCGTTCCCAGCACCAGCTCCGCCGACACCGCATTCGAAAGCGGCACTACGCCCGCGTATCTGTACATAGCCGAGAGACCCGAACAGCATATGCCGTAGAAGCGTATGCCCTTTGCGCCCTTTGACTTTGCAAGCTCGATAAGGTCATCGCGCTTGCCCGCTTCGACTATCTGACTTACGAGGGTGGGGAGGTGTCCGTGGACGGCTATGTTCACATAGCCCTTTTCGAGCGCACCGATGTTGACCTTCGAGGTCACTCTGTCGCCCACACCGAAAAGACTGTCGGTGGCGATGGAAGCCCCCACCACGCCCGAGAACGTGAATGCCAGTCCGCAGCGCAGGAACTGCTGCATTACCGAGCGCCAGTCGCCGTCGGTGGCGCAGCCCGACTTGTGGTAAGCCTCAAAGACCTCGTGATAGGCGCTTATCGGCAGTATATCCAGTTCCTTCCAGACCTGCTGTCTTTCGGGCAGGGCGCAGGCGGAGATGGTCTTGTACTCATCGGGAACGGAGCGGGACATATCCTCAAGGAGGGCGTCGGCTAAGTCGCGGGCAACGTTTTTGAGCTGACGGTTCTTCTGCTTAATGCCGAAGGCTTCGGCGGTGGCTCTGATCTTCTGCTCGCCGAGTATAGGCACATCGAGCTTGCCCTCCGCAGCCCATTTCAGGGAGAGCATGACCTCACGGGCGTGCATACCGTGCTGAGCCGCACCCGCAGCTGCCGAGCGCAGAAGGTTCCTCGCAACGATCAGATCGGCGTCCGCGCCGCAAACGCCGCGGGGAGCTTTGGCGGTTATGCGGCAGGGACCCATGTTACAGACCTTGCAGCAAATGCCCGCAAGCCCGAAATTGCACTGGGGCTTCTGCTTGTCGAAGCGGTCGAAGGCGGTGTCTATCCCGAGCTGTTCCATTCTGAGCAGCATATCCCTGACAGCGGGGTCGGGGGTCTGTTCAATGACGTCCTGCTTGGAGGGGAAGGTCTTTCTGTACTCCGAAACGGCGTTCATGTAGTCCCTGATGAAAGCCTGCGGGTCGTCGGCTTCGCCCTCACCGTGGCTCGCTTTGAGAATGACGGTGGGGATACCGTGCTCATCGAAACCGATGATGTTCCTGTGAGAGTGGATATGCGCGGGGGCGTTCTCCTCGTGAGAGTGATGATGTTCGTGGTCGTGATGATGATGTTTGCTCATGGTAACAACTCCTTGAAATAATAGTTTTCATATCTATTATATCATACTTGTATGAGATTTTCAAGCCCCGGAGTCAAATATTCGCGGAGATCAGTTTTGAACCATTTATAGGAAACTATGCAGGGGCGCACCTATAGCCGTGCTTTAGCTAAGGCAGGTGCCCGGCACGCGATACGGCGGTATACGTCACAATTATTGTATTGCTTGCAATACAACAGTTAAGTGAATACCCTACGTAATAACAGCGTATTTTTGAAACATATACAACAACACATCAAAATCCGTAAACTTTCTATATTTCCCTACAGACATTTTCTAAAAGTTAGGGAAATTTGTTGTGGTGATGTAAATGAAGTCCCAAAAACAACGCTATTACGCTGTTTTGGCTCGCACAACACTTTGGATTTCAGTTGTATTTTGTTGTATATGTTGTAGCGTTATTTGAGAGTTATTCCCAAATGTTTTGCCTTTTTTTCGGAATTGGAACATATCTTAAACGAACATTTTTCCCACTTAAAGAGCGTGTGATAGCTTTTATCCCCACCTGCTCTAATGCACGTCCGATCTGTTGGAGATCATGCGGTGCGCCCATATCCGTAAATATCAAAGGTCGGTCATTGAAAACCTATCTCCGTGTCATATATTGTATTCGATGTAATCATCGACCTTCATGTTGAACAGCTCGAATATCTTGTCGCGGACGTAGAGAAAATCATCGTTCGTCCTGTCGCGGTGAGTGCCGAGAGGGACCTTCACTATGCTCTTGATACGCCCGGGGTCTGCCATCATGACCACTATCCTGTCGGCTAAGAATATGGCTTCCTCGATGTCGTGGGTCACGAAGATTATGGTCTTTTTCTCCTCGCGGGATATGCGGAGTATGTCCTCTTGCAGCTTCATGCGGGTTATGGCGTCAAGCGCCCCGAAGGGCTCGTCCATGAAGATGATGTCGGGGTCTACCGCAAGTCCGCGGGCGATAGCCACACGCTGCTGCTGACCGCCCGAAAGCTGCCGCGGGAAGCGCTTTTCAAAGCCCGAGAGCCCCACGAGGTCGAGGTATTTCCGCGCCGTAAGCTCACGCTCCGCCTTGGGGACACCCTTTGCTCCAAGCCCCAGCTCCACGTTTTTCAGCACGTTTCTCCACGGGAGAAGTCCGTAATTCTGGAATATGGTTATGTTGTTTATGGAAGGCTCTGTGACTTCCTTGCCGTCTATTTTCACCGAACCGCTGCTGACCCTCTCGAAGCCCGCGAGGGCGTTTAAGAGCGTGCTTTTCCCGCAGCCCGAGGGTCCGAGCAGGCAGATGAACTCGCCCCGCTCTATGTCGAGGGACACATGATCGAGGGCGGTGAAGACCTTGCCTTCCTGCTCGAAATCCTTGCAGGCGTCCTTGACTTCAATGTACATCACTGCGCACCTCCCCACGATCTGAGTATGAGCTTCTCGGCAAGTTTAAGCAAGCCGTCGAGAAGTATTCCGATGATACCTATGACGAGTATTGTCGCAAGCAGGATATCCGCGCGGATATTGTTCCTCGCGTCGATGATCTGATATCCGAGCCCCGACTGCGCCCCGACCATCTCGCCCGCAACGAGGAATATCCAAGCCGTTCCGAGGGCTAAGTGTATGCCGTTGGCGATCTGCGGGAATGCGGCGGGGAATATGATCTTCCACGTCAGAGCGGGCTGTTTTATCCCGAAGTTTTTCGACACTTTCAGATAGATGGGGTCGATGTTCCCCACCGCCGAAACGGTGGACAGCAGCACGGGGAAAAACGCCGCGATGAAGATTATCACGATGGCAGGCACATCGCCTATGCCGAACAGCAGCACGATGAACGGCATCCATGCGGTAGGGGAGATGGGGCGCAGGAGCTGCACTGCGGGGTTTATGTACTGAAAGACCTTCGGCAGCCTGCCGAGTATCAGCCCCAGCAGCACGGCGACGATGACGGAGCTGAAATACCCTATGGCGAAGCGGTACATACTCGTGCCGATGTTCTCAAAGAGCCTGCCGCTGCCGAGCATTTCAATGAGCGCGTCGAACGCCATTTTCGGCGAGGGGAACAGAGCTTTGTCGTAGCTGCTGACCGTAAACAGCAGCTGCCATATGAGAATAAGTATCGCTACCGAGATCACAACGTTTTTCAGAGTGAGCAGTTTTTTCATGGGTATCACGCCTTATCAAAAATCATTCTTCACAAAGTCCTCGTAGGCGGGCGTGTCGTCGGAGAGCCCGTAAGCCTTGACCTTTTCGGCGAGGGTATCATAAGTCTCTTTGGTGATGTCGAGGTCGTTGTAGGATATCCATTGCAGGGAGATATCAAGCACCTCGTCGGACTGGGAGAGGTACTTTTTTGCGACTTCCTTGGCGGTCTCCTTGTCGAGGGCGTTGCCTGCGGACTTGTAGCTCGTGACGAAGCTCTTTGCGTCATCGGGGCGCTCCTCGATGAACTTATCGGTCAGAACCAGTCCGCAGCAGAGGGAATCCTCCCAAAGCTCCTCGGAGCTGAAAAGCACCTTGCCCGCACCGAGGGAAACTCCCATAGCCCCGAAAGGCTCTGCCACACAGTAACCGTCTATCTGACCGCTTGCCAGCGCCGAGGGCATTTCCGTCGGGGCAAGCTCGGTGACGTTCACATCGTCTATGGTCAGCCCCGCAGTCGCAAGCGCGTCGTTCAGCAGAATGTTGTGCGAGGACTGCCTGTGAGGAATGGCGAAAGTCTTGCCCTTCAGGTCGGCGGCAGAGCCTATGTCGTTCGACACGATGATAACATTGCCGTCGCGGTGTCCGAGAGCCACGGCTTTTAGCCCTATGCCCTCTTGCTTGGACTTCATGGCAAGCTCTATCAGCACCGAAGCGCCGTCAACGCGGTTGGAGTTGAGGGCGTCCAGCAGCTCCGACCATGAGCCGTACTTCACAAGCTCGACCTTCTGTCCCGACTGCTTTTCAAGCTCCTCGGCTTCTTCGAGTACGGCAAGCGAGTGGGTTATGGGCAGGTAAGCGATCTTGACGGTGTTTTCATCGGAGCCTTCGGACTTCCCGCAGGACGCGGCGGAAGCCGCCAGCGCAAGCGAGAGCAGTATTGCGGATAACTTCTTTTTCATGGTGGTCCTTCCTTTCGGGTAAGAATATGATAAGCATATAAATCATATCTCTTTTGTAGGATTTATTTTACACCATTATGTGGCATTTGTCAAGGGCATTTTTGAGCCTTTGACAAAAATCGGTCGATTGACTATATTCATACTGATAAATCATAGTATTTTTGTATGATATAACATACCTCTCGTGCAGAACGTCCGCTGAGCTGTTTGCATTGTTATTTTAGTCAAAAAGACGGCGATAATGTACTATTTATTATTGACTTGGACGGGAATATATGATATAAGCAAACCAATTTCACACTGAGTACCACCGAGTCACACTGAGTCACACAAAAAATCCGATTCCATGGGGCTTTTTAATGGTAGAAAACTCAAAAACAGCGAAACTGCGCTGTTCTGAAAATTCAAGCATTTTGAAGATTTTTGGTAGAAACTTGGTAGAAAGCCAACGGTAAAAAAGTTGGTAGAAACTTGGTAGAAGCCGAAAACAACCTTAAAACGGTAGAAAGCCTGTTGACAAAGCAAACTGAATAATGGAAAATAGCGGACGGTGTTTCATAACAGAAGCGCTGTCCGCTATTTTTATGCCTAAAAATTGAATAATGCACATCGCTTCTCACTGAGCCTGTATGAAAACA
>CACZJT010000125.1 GCA_902781565.1 uncultured Ruminococcus sp. | reverse complement strand
CAAATAATTTTTGCCAAAGGCTGTCTGTCTTACAGGATTTAGGTTGACAGACCAATGCCGCGAACTTCGTGCAGGGGTCTCCCCTGCAAATTATGATTTATGCCCGAATCTTATTATACCACATTCCCGCGCCTTTTTCAAGTCCCCGCGATGTTTTTTTCGTAATACATCGCCTTATAACGATTATAATATTTGATAAATTCGTAAAAAATTTACCGATGAAGTATCTTACTCTATTGACGAAACGAACAAAACATGGTATAATATTGCTGTAGAGTTTTGTATATATGTTCCGTCCCGCCGCTCATGTGGTCGGGTGCGGTTTATAAATAACGGAGGATCAGCATTATGAAGAAAATTTTGTTTGCCTCGTCCGAGGGCGTTCCCTTTATCAAAACAGGCGGTCTCGCCGACGTTGTGGGTGCATTGCCGAAGTATTTCGATAAAGCAGAATACGACGTGAGGGTCGTTCTCCCCAAGTATATGTGTATCCATCAGAAGTGGAAAGACCTTATGCAGTACAAGACTCACTTCTACATGGACTTCGCGGGCGAGAGCAGATACGTCGGAGTGCTCGAAGCAGAGTATGAGGGCGTTAAGTTCTATTTCATCGACAACGAATACTACTTCTCGGGAGACAGACCCTATATCGAGCATCACTGGGATATCGAGCGCTTCATGTTCTTTGACCGCGCCGTGCTTTCGGCTCTGCCCGTCATCGACTTCCGCCCCGATCTTATCCATTGCCATGACTGGCAGGCGGGTCTTATCCCCGTGTACCTCAATGACAGCTTCCAGGGCGGGGACTTCTTCCGCGGCATAAAGACCGTCATGACGATACACAACCTCAAATTCCAGGGCAATGACAACTCAAACCGCTTCATGGGTATTTCGGGTCTTTCAAATTACTACATGACCTACGATAAGCTGCTTATGGGTCCCGACGGCAATATGCTAAAGGGCGGTCTTGTTTACTCCGACGCTATCACCACCGTTTCCGAATCCTACGCCGAGGAGATCAAGACCCAGTTCTACGGCGAGGGTCTTGACGGACTTCTCCGCGCCCGCAGTCACGATCTCCGCGGTATCGTCAACGGTATCGACTACGACGTTTACGACCCCTCTAAGGATCCCGAGATCACCTACAAGTACAACAAGGACAACGCGGTGTCTCAGAAGCTCGAAAACAAACGCGCCCTGCAAAGAGAGCTGGGACTTGCTCAGGACGACAACAAGTTCATGATAGGCATTGTCAGCCGCCTGACCGACCAGAAGGGCTTCGACCTCATCGCTTACATGATGGAGAACCTCTGCCAGCAGGACTTACAGCTCGTTATACTGGGTACGGGCGACCGCAAGCATGAGGATATGTTCCGCCACTTCGCATGGAAGTACCCCGACAAGGTATCGGCGAACATCTATTACAGCGACCCGATGGCTCACAAGATATACGCTTCCTGCGATGCCTTCCTTATGCCCTCGCTGTTCGAGCCCTGCGGTCTTTCCCAGCTGATGTCGCTGAGATACGGCACTGTCCCGATAGTCCGCGAAACGGGCGGTCTCCGCGATACCGTTATCCCTTACAACCGCTTCGACAAGACGGGCACGGGATTCAGTTTCACCAACTACAACGCCCACGATATGTACAATGCCGTCATGTACGCCCACTCGATATACGTGGAGCGCCGCGACGACTGGAACGGCATTATCCGTCAGGGCATGGAGATGGACTTTTCCTGGCAGGCTTCCGCCAACAAGTACCGCGAGATGTACGACTGGCTCATCGGATAATTCGGTGAGATATCCTGCAATAACAGTTCTTTTCGATAATAATACCGACCCTCAGACGCTTGGTTTGGGGGTCGGTTTTTGCTGCTTTATTCGGTTCAGAGCGTGTATCTGAACGGCGCTAAGGGTATGCCGTTCTTTCCGAAAACGGCGGGTTCTTTCCAGTTGAAGAAATCGTAACGCACTTCGGCAGGGGCTTTCACCTCGGGGGAGCTTACGAATATCTTGCCGCCGCGTATCTCCGCCGCCGCCTCGTGAAGCTCGCCGTCCGCGCCCGCAAGCTCGAAGCCCGTGACGCCCTCGCCGCGAATGTCAAAGCCTTCCTCCGCATGGTCGAAGCTCAGCTCGAAGCCGCCGTCCTTTGCGACGGCGCTCTTGAAGAGGGGTCCGAACGCCTTTACGTCCATGCCGTAGACCAGCTTTTCAGCCTGCAAGCAGAGCCGTTCTCCGACGGGGAGCTTATCGACGGGGTGGATATTGTCGAACTCTCCGCAGTCGGTTATGACCGCGATGCCCGTGTTCTTTACGGTCTTGTAAGCCCTCATCTGTGCTTCGCGTATCTTGCACCAGTGCTTGTAGTCGGGGTCGGAGGCGTACTTGAACATGGGGAGCTGTACCATGATAAAGGGCAGCTCGTCGTCGCCCCAGTCGCGGCGCCATACCTCTATGAGATTCGTGAAAAGCCTGTAGTAGCTGTCGGGCTTGTGGTCGTCGCTCTCGCCCTGATAATAGAGGAATCCCCGCAGAGTGTAGGGGCAGACCCTTTGCAGCATGGTCTCGTAAAGTCCCCCGGGGCGCAGCTCGTTCTTGCAGCCCATAGGCCCCGGGTACTTGTTCACGCCGCATATCTCCTGCACCTTGTCCCAGGGACATTTCGGGTCTTTAGCGTAGACCTCCTGTGAGCGCTCGTACCACTGACGCTGATACTCGGCATACTCGTCATACTCTGCTATCTGCTGTTCCGCAGACTTGCCCTCGATCGCCTTTTCGTACTCGTCTATGTAGGAGCGTGTTTCGGCGCAGTTCGCGAGGGTGTCCTTGTCCACCCACGCCGAAGCGCTGGTGCCGCCCCAGTTACAGCCGATGAGCCCCACGGTAACGCCCAGCTCCTTTGCGAGCTTCCTTGCGAAGAAGAATCCCACGGCGCTCCATGCGCGGGAGCTTTCGCTGCCCGCTTCGCTCCAGCCCGAATTTCTCTCTGCCGCAAGCATATCCTCGTCTATTATGGACTTCTTGTTGGTGTAGTAGAACCTGACGTTACATTCGGGGGTGAGGGCTTCGAGGACTTCCTTGCCGCCCTTGCAGTTTTGCAGCTCCAGCTCCATATTCGACTGACCGCCGCAGAGCCACACCTCGCCGACCATTACGTTCGTGAAGCGCTTCTCTCCGCCGTCCGAACAGCTGATCGTCAGCTCATACGGACCGCCCGCCTTCATGGGGGGCAGAACGACGCGCCATTTCCCGTCGGCGGCGATAGTCTCGCTCTTAACGCAGTTTATTTCGGCGGCGACTTTTGCGCCGTCGTCGGCTTCGCCGCGTATCACCACGTTCTTATCTCTTTGCAGCACCATATTGCTGCTGTAAACGCTTGCAACGGTAAACATCTTTATTCCTCCGTATCCGTAACATTGGTATTTTCGGTATCCTCATCGGCTTTGCCGTCCTCGGGAGAGGGGCTGTATACTGCTTTTTCGAGGGTGTATTCTTTCTTTATGCGCTCCATCTCGCTCATGACGAGCCGCGTGAGTGCCATCATTTGTTCGTCGGGAAGCTCGGTTTTCTGCGGCGGCGTCCTGCCGTTTTTCTCCTCGTCAAGAGAGCGCTTAGTCAGACCGCTAAGCACCGCATAGCTCTCGGTGCGCAGCTTATCGCCGTCCTCTGCGGAAAGCTCCAGACCCTTGTAATGCCTGTCGCCCCATGTCTCCACGAGGGAAGCGTAATCCTCGAACCAATGCCTTGCGGGGAATACTCCTGCCACGGGGATACCTCGGGCGAGGACGAAGCTGTAGTAGACCGTCTGAGCCATGAGCGTTTCGGTGAATCGGCGGCGTTCGTACCCTTCGGGAGGGTTTAGAGCGCTTATCATGCCGAAAGCATACGCCGCCGCAGCCGAAGGCTCGCAGCCTGCCGCGGTCAGCCTGTCGAACACCTCCGAAAGCTCACGCTCCATATCGCCGTAGGTCCAGCGGGTGAAAGGTGTAACATCGGGGTCGGAAAGCTCGGGAGCTTTCCCCGCCCGAGGGTCAAATCTTATTTCCATTTTTCATCTCATACTTTCAAAATAATATAGGGCGGCGTTCATTTGTTCCCGTGCGTTATCTTGTCGAAAACGTCCTTCATGGTGTAACGCGCCCTGTCGCCCTCGGCTGCCTTTTCTGCCTGAAAACGCATTATTGAATTTGACAGCCCGTCGGGGAAATGCGCGTTCCTGATCTCGTCGGGAAGCTCCGAAAATCTCCCCGCACGCCGGAAGATATCCGCCCTCACAAGGTAGTCATAGGCGTTCTTCCCCGGAAGCACCCCCATCATGGAGATACAGCGGTCACGGCATTTCTTTGCGCTCACGTCGTCGTCCGCGTCGTCGAAAGCCCACGCCGCCCGCAGGAAAGCCTCGAATGCGTTCACGTAGTCCCGCTCTCCGAAGGAGGTCATGCCGAGCCTGTAGAAATCCGCGCCCGTGCCCTCGGGAAGGCAGTTCCCCTCGCAGCTCACATAATCGGGGTCTTTAACGAAGTCCTCGTCCACGACCCTGAGCTTGGGTCCCACCACGAAGCCGCAGTACGGACACCTGAATATCTGCCTGTACATGACAGACCTGTTGGGCTGGGGAGGTCTTTGGTCGAGGTCGTAAACGTCCCCCTCCTCCGCCGATACGGGCGGGAGGGTAAGCTCGTACAGCTCGCCGCAGCAGCCGCAGCGCTTTCTCACCGTTTCTAAGGTTTCGGGAGTATCAGACATAAACGCCCCTCCTCAGTCTCTTCATGCTGAGCAGCCGTATCTCGGGGATAAAATACTTATCCTCAAGCTCGCGACGCTTGTTTATCATGAGCCACGCCCTCGCCTGCTTGCGGGCGGACAGCTCAAGGTACTCCTCGAAGGTATTCGCCGCGAATCTTATGTAGCCGTTGGCGTACTCATGTATGCGCCCATACATATCAATGTACACGCCCTCCTCGGGGCGGGTCAGCTTGTTCAGTATGAGCAGGTAGTAATTGTTCATCACGATAGCGCCCACGTTCTTGCCCGTGGTGTAGCCCATTATCCTGTTGAGCCCGCAGTGATGATTTATGTAGAAACTTGCGTCGCGGTAGATGAACGACCTTCCGTCGTAGAGGTCGAAGTATCTCTGCACCTCGGGAGTCATCCTCATGCCGTTGGCTTCGAGGAAGAACTTGTACCTGTTGGGGTTGTAGTAATCCCTGTCGAAGCGGGTTATCAGCAGGAATGCGTCCTCGGAGAGCGATCCCTGTATGGCTTCGAGATACCCCGGGGGCGTGAAATCCCTCATCTGGTTGTTATGTCCAAGGTTCGGACGCCATATCTCGGGGTCGGCTTCGGTGAGGAAGTCGTGTATCATCATCTTGAAGTCGTTATGCACAGCTTCGGTGACGCGCTCGAACTTCTTCATGAGAAGTGCGATGTCCTCCTCCAGCGCGTTCTCGTCCTCGACCGAAAGGCGGTAGCCCTTGTAGTGGTCGGCAGTCCATTCGCTGAGCATGGCGTTATATATCTCGCCGAGGTCGCCGTCAAGATACCCGCTTCCCTTATCGGCAAGGTATCGCATTACAGCCGTAACGACGAGCAGGTTCTCGGTGAACTGCTTGCAGAGGGGATCGTTCCATATGGCGATCTGGAATGTCCTGATAGTGAAATCGGTACATTCCTTGAACTTATACCCGAGGTCTGAAAGGCTCTCCATAAACTCCGCGACCTCCCGTTTGATGTCGCGGTAGGTCCAGGTCGTCAGCGCCCTTTTGTCGGGGTCGGGAAACGGAACGTTATCGAATTTGGCGAACCGCGAGGTATCCGTAACCTCCGCTGCTTTTCCGCGGAACGAACCCGGCTTGAATTTTATCTCCATTCCCATTCGCTGATCCTCCAATTTACTTTAATTTTTGATGGTGCTCCCGCACGGGGCTGTTCGCGGCATTTTTGGCTACGCCAAAAATAGTTTGTTGTTTAACTTTCAGACACCCGCGGCAGTCGTTCAAGGGGCTTTGACCCTATGCTTATTTGAT
>CACZJT010000124.1 GCA_902781565.1 uncultured Ruminococcus sp. | reverse complement strand
GGCGTATAACGGAGCGCTTAGCGGCGCATAGCGCCGCCCGCCGTCAAAGACGGCGGATTGCAAATCGTTATTACGATTTGCAATAGCGCGTAGTATAATGGACAGAATGCGCGTTTTTTACTTTTTCTGCCACTTCGCTTACACATAGATGAATTATAATAAAGAGGAGGAGCTTCGGGTGTTTGGATATGTCAGACCCTTTAAGCCCGAAATGAAAGTCTGCGAATATGAGCTTTACGAGGCTGTCTACTGCGGTGTATGCAGGGCTGTCCGCAGGCGGTACGGCGCGGGAGCGGCGGCGGCGCTGAGCTACGACCTCGCTTTCCTTGCACTTATGGGGATAGGTGTCAGGGGAGGCGCAGCAGGTATGGTGAAGAAGCGCTGTCCGCTTCACCCGCTTACGGGCAGGAACTGCGCCTGCGGGACGGAGGGCGGCGATGACGCCGCAGAAAAGTCGCTTGACTACGCCGCCGACTGCCACGTTATCCTCTCGTTCCATAAGCTGACGGACGACCTCGCAGATGGAGGACTTTTAAAGAAACTTCGGGCGGCGGTACTTCTGCCCGCCGTGTATATGATGTACTACCGCAAGGCAAAGAAGCGCCGCCGCGGTATCGCCGCTGCGGTCAGCCGCGCCATGAAGCGTCAGCGTGCCGCGGAGAAGTCGGGCAGCAGGTCGGTGGACAGGCTCTCTGAACCTACGGCTTCGGCTATGAGGGCGATATTCAGCGAGCTTGGGGACTACGACCCCGACGGGCGTGAGCTGCTGGGACAGCTCGGGTATATGCTGGGGAGGTACATCTATATCTGCGACGCTCTGGACGACCTCGCAGACGACGCAAGGCACGGGGACGCAAATCCTTTCCTGCCGCGGGGTAAAAACGTAAAGGTCGATAGTGAGCTTCGAGGGCGGGCAGAGAGAAAAGCCCGTATCGCCGCAGAGCTGACTTTGGGAGAAATGGCGGAGGTATACCGCTCCGTCCCCCTCAACAGCATGAGTGCCGTCACCGATAATATCATTTATCTCGGACTCAGACAGCGCTTCGAGGAAACAGCGGATCGGATCAAAAAAGAGAGGTAGAAGCATGACAGACCCGTATAAGGTGCTGGGGGTAGATTACAGCGCCAACGAGAAACAGATCAAGCTCGCATATAAGGAGCTTGTGAAGCAGAACCACCCCGACAGGTTCAAGGAAGAGGAGGAGGTCAGGCTCGCCACGCAGAGAATGACCGATATCAACTCTGCCTACGATCAGATAATGGACGACCGCCGCAGAGGGGTCAGCCCGCAAAGCTACGCAAGGCGCACCGCCAACGAACAGCGCAGGCAGTCCCGCGGGGGTCAGCAGAAGCCGAGCGGCTCGAAGTTCCGCAGGTACACGGCGGAGGACTACGCGAACTACGCCTCCTACGGTCCGTCTGCTGCGGCGGCGGGTTTCGGAAAAGAGGAATTTGTGCAGATACGTAACATCATCATGAGCGGCGATCTCGGCACGGCGGACGGTATGCTCGCAAAAATGCCCCCGAATGCGAGGGTAGCGGAATGGTATTACCTAAAGGGGCTGATATGCTCGCGGCGGGGCTGGCTCAATGAGGCTTACCACAACACGCGGACGGCTACACAGATGGATCCCGCGAACCTCGAATATCAGAACACGTTCAGCGAGATGAACAGACGGCGCAGCGGCTACATGACGGGCGGCAGCGGCGCGGGACGGGACGACTGCACCATATGCTGCTGCGGTCTGAACGCACTGGGGCTGTGAGCATGGGCGTGAGTGCGAAACTGCGCGTGAGCGAACGAAGGGCAGAGGAACGCCCGAGAAAGTCCTTCTGCGTGGCGCTGGGGGGGACTATGACCTCGCTGGTGCTGCTGATGATGTTCATGGCGACGGTGTTCCCCATGCTCGATTACGCGATACCGACCTACGCGGGCTTTCTTATTGTGGTGGTGATAGTCGAAGCGGGGGCGGACTGGGCTCTGCTCACCTACCTTGCCTGCGCGTTTTTGTGTCCGCTGCTGACCCCCGATTACGAAGCGACACTTCTGTTCATCATGTTCATGGGCTACTATCCGATACTGTACATTTTCCTCATGCGGGTAAAGCGCAGAGCGGTGCGGCGGGTGCTGAAAGCGGCTGTTTTCAACGCGGCGATGATAGGCTACGCCATGCTTTTCCAATACGTGTTCACGGGCGTAGACATCTACGAGGGACTGGAGATGTTCGGGAAGTGGGCGCCGTTTGTGCTGCTCGCTATGGCTGACCTGTTCTTCGTGTTCTACGACCACATTCTGGGAAGGCTCATAGACCTGTATATCCGATGGTTCAGAAAAAAGGTACTCAAAAGATAATAAAAAGAAAGCGTGAGACAAATGAATGAAAAGGAGAAACTAAACGAGAACGAACGTGAAGCGCTGAAAGAAAAGCACCGATACTATATCCGCATAACAAGCGCTGTGGTATTCCTCCTCGCTATGATCGGGATAACCTACCTTATCTTCCCGATACTGAAAAACCTCGGGCAGGAGGGCTGGCAGGAGAAAGTCCGCGAAGCCATAACCTCACACGGAACGGTCGGAGGACTGTTCGTGTTCCTTGCGATACAGGCTTTGCAGGTGGTCGTGGCGGTAGTCCCCGCGATACAGGCGGTGGGCGGTGTGCTGTACGGCTGGTTTTTTGGAGGGCTGGTGTCCTTTGCGGGGATAGTCCTCGGGACGCTTGCGGTATGGGGCATAGTCAAGCGGCTCGGAAAACCGCTTGTGGAAGCGGTCATCGGCGAGAAGCACGTCAAGCGCTTCGGTTTTCTGGAGGACGAACACAAGCTGATAATCATACTCATTATCCTCTACGTCATTCCGGGCGTACCGAAGGACGTCATCACCTACCTGGTGCCGCTCACGGATATCAAGCTGAGGGATTTCCTGCTCTACGTGATACCTTTCAGGCTCCCCGCGATAATGCTCACCACCGCACTCGGGAGCAATCTTACCAAAGGTAACTACACGGCGGCGATAGTAATAACGGGCGCGATAGTCGTTATTGCGGTGCTGGGGTTCATCTTCAAGGACAGGATTCTTTCAGCCCTCGACAAGCGCAAAAAGGGAGGCACTGCTCAAAGCACCGCCGAAGAAACCAAATAAACAAATATCGGTCATACGGAAAGTGTATGACCGATATTTTTTGCTCTCATAAAATCAAATACAATAATCTCCGCCCTCGCCGACATTGCCGCTTTTGCCTTCGGAGCGGTCGAGGATATCCTGCAAGGTTATGCCGTCGGCGGTATCGGCGATAGCCTTATAGAGCTGCTCCCACACAAAAAGGGTCTGGCAGTGATCGCTTCGGGGACATTGGTTCACCTCGTCCTCGAGACATGACACAGGGGCGAGGGTGCCTTCGGTGAGCCGCAGTATCATTCCCACCGTATATTCGGAGGGCTTTTTCGTGAGCCTGTAGCCACCCTGCGAACCTCTTACGCTCTTGACAAAGCCCGCGCGGGACAAAACGGTGATGATCTGTTCGAGATATTTCAGCGAGATAGCCTGCCGCTCCGCGACCTTTTTGAGGGGGACAGTCTCACCCTCACCGCACTCCTCCGCGAGGTCGAGCATGAGCCGCAGTGCATATCTGCCCTTTGTGGAAATAAACATTTGGCACCTCCATAAAATCCTACTATTCTTATTATAATACAGTAAGATAAAAATGTCAAGAAAAAAATGAGAATTTCGCTAATTATTGCCGTTACAGCCCTTATCTGTCGGAGGGAGCGGTATGGATATCATGGTGCGGAAGCCCTCGTCGGCGGCGAAGATAACGCTTCCGCCCGCCTTTTCGGTGCGCTCGCGTATGCCCCGCAAGCCGTTGCCCTCGCGTATGCTGCCGCTTCCGCAGCCGTTGTCGAACACATAAAGCCCCAATGAATCCTCCGAGAAACGAAGTATCACATCGAGCCTGTCAGCCTTCGAGTAGCGAAGGCAGTTGGTGATAGTCTCCCGCAGATCGTCGTATATGAGCCGTATAAAGGGCTTGCAGCGCTCGTCCTCCGTTCCCTGCACGGTAAGCTCCGTTTCCATATCCCTCACAGAATCGCAGAGCATTCGCACCGCCCCCGTCACCGAGCGCAGGAAGCTGTCGTCCCGAAGGTCGTTTATCGAGCAGCGAAGCTGCGTCACGCCGCTTCGGGAGAGGGCTTCGGTCTCGGAGATATATCCCCGCAGCTCTTCCGAGCCGCTTTCGGGCAGCTTGTCGGCGGCAGCCCCCGCGAGCCTTGCGAGGGAGGTTATCATCGTGAGCGTATGCCCCACCGTGTCATGTACCTCCTGAGCGATACGGCTTCGCTCCTGCTCTATGGCGAGCAGGCGTTCGGCTTCCGCAAGCTGTGATGTGCGCTCCAGCAGTTCGTAGTAGTGGGTCGTGTCCGAGCAGATTATAAGGTGGGCAAGAGCCCTCCCGCGCTCGTCAAGGCACCTGTACCTCCGCAGGCTGACGGTGCGCCCGTCAACATTCACCTCAGCCTTTTCGCTGCCGTTCATCATGACGGTCATATCCTCAAATGTGACCTCCGCGCCAATGCCGAGAAGTTTTCCCGCCGCGCGGCTCATGTAAGTCATGCTTCCCCGTCCGTTAAAGACGATGAGCCCCTCGGCTATGCTGTTGAAAGCGTCCTCAAATGCCACGGCGTTGACGTTCAGGAAATCGTAGCGATAGGTCGCAAGCAGCACGAGAAGTCCCGATATCGCAAAGGACAGCGGCGTTACCGCGAGCCGCGTTTTCAGGAGGTCGGTTATGGTCAGCAGATTAAGGCTCAAAGGTATGAGCGTGGCGGCGGCAAGCAGCACAGCCTGTCCCCGCGGGCGCGTCCTGTCGCGGAAGCATATGCGGAAGATGACCGCAAGTCCCGTTATCATCGAGAGGTATATGTAACCCTGCCCCACGTAGAAAAGAACTCCGTAGCGAACTCCGCTCAACCCGAATTCGCGGTAGTACAGCCCATGGAAAGGATTGGTCATTATCGTAGTAAAAAACACCGCCGAGAAGCTGCCGAGAGCCGCTTCGAGCCGCCTGCTCACTTCTCTGCCCGTGTAGGATATCGAGAATAACAGCCAGAATGTCCCCGTGAAAGATATCCCCAAGTTGCCGATAAGGTAACTCAGCCAGAGCTGGTGCTCCGTTACGGACTGCAATACAAGAAGCTGTGAGATGAGCCAAAGCGCCAATGAAGCGTGGTTCCCGATGAAGTAATACGCCGTGCGGCTGTGGTCGCTTCGGAGCATTAGCCAGCAGATACACCCGCCTATAGCCGCCAGCCCCAGCAGATATATAAGCGTCAGAGTGTGCAGCATAACGCTACTCTCCGTCCGTATCGGTTTCGGCGGGCTTTTCGAGGGAGAGCTTTTCTTTACCGTCGTTTGCCTGCTCCTGCCGCATCTGCCACTGCTCGAATGTTTCGCCGTCCTTGTTGAGGAAGTAGGTCTTGATCTCCTTGCTGTGGTCGGAGAAAGCTATGCCCAGTATCAGCGAGATGATCGCTGCACCGCACAACGCTCCCGAAATGATGAGCGTGTTTCGGAACTGCCGCTTCACGTCATCGTCCGTATCGATCAAAACATCGCTGTAAGTGGCAGGGTCGTAATGAATTACGAGAGACTCACCGACAGGGTGTGTCTTTTCGGGCTGTACGGTGTTGACTGCGTAAGTCCTTATGGTGCGCCCGTCGGCTTCAAATTCCACCATCGGACCGTAGAAATACACTCCGTCAGAGTCGCGCTCCTCGAACTCTACTACTATACCGTTCGTCTGCTCCGAGCAGGCAAATTCCAGCTTCCTGTACTGATTATACGGCAGGTATTTCTGCGTAAACACCAGTACCGCGATCATCAGAAAGAACAGCGCAGCCACAAATCCCTTTTTGAATGGAGTTATCTCGTCAAACATATACATTCCTCCGAATATTATATCACAAAATCGGAGCAATATCAAGCACATTATATTAACTTTTCCATTTTTATTCGTGCTTTTATCGGATTTTAGGGCATTTGGAGAACTTTCCTCTAAGTCATATAATTGACTTCTACCAGAAATTTCTACCAAATGTTCTACCAAAATCGCTCTTTTTTGAAATTTTCCATTTCTTCATCTGTCTTGTCACATTATATTATATAATTACACGGCTGTGAGATGTGACGATTCCGCAGGCGTGTCTTTTTTCTTTTTTCTGCTGTTTGACTTCTTAGGTGCAGGCTTTTCGCTTTCCGTTTCAGTCTTTGCTGACTGTTCGCTCTCGGCAGGAGTTTC
>CACZJT010000123.1 GCA_902781565.1 uncultured Ruminococcus sp. | reverse complement strand
TCGATGTCGCGGATATCGTTGCGGTCGCGGAACACCGAAACGGTGATAGTCTCGCCCGCCTTGTGTCTGTCTTTTATGCGGTTGAATTCCTTCATGGTAGTGATAAGCTCACCGTCTATGCCCATAACGATGTCATTCACCCTTATGCCCGCTCTGTCCGCAGCGCCGCCGCTCTCCGCCTTCATAACCACGAAGCCTCTCGGTATGCCGTAGTAATTAGCGTAGAATGCGTCGATGTCCTTACCGCTTATGCCGAGGGTCGGACGACCCTTTACATAGCCGTACTGGATAAGGTCGTAAATGATAGGCTGTGCTTCGTCTATCGGTATCGCAAAGCCCAGACCCTCGCCGTATTCGCTCGATACCTTAGCGGAGGTTATGCCTATGACCTGTCCGTAGGCATTTATGAGCGGTCCGCCCGAGTTTCCGGGGTTAATGGTGGCGTCGGTCTGTATAAAGGTCATAGACCTGTCCTTGATGGTGAGCGTGCGCTCGGTCGCCGAGATTATACCCGAGGTAACGGTATTAGCAAGCTCGAATCCCAAAGGATTGCCAATGACTATCGCCAGCTCCCCGACCTTTATATCCGAGGAGGAGCCGAACTCCGCGCCCACAAGACCCTCTTTCTCGATCTTCAGCACCGCGAGGTCGGTCTGTTCGTCTATGCCCACAAGCTGCGCGGGAATGAAATTCTCGTTCCCCGAGCTTTCGGAATTATTGTTCAGCAGATCCTCTGCCGCGCTCCCCGAGGAGCTGTCCCCGTCCGCCGTTCTGTCGGTAACGACTACGGAGATAGCCGTAGCCCCCGAAACGACGTGGGCGTTCGTGATAACGTACCCGTCCTCCGACATGATTATGCCCGTACCCGAGCTGGAGGTAGTTCCCGAGATGCTCGAGATACCCACCACGGAGGGCGACGTCTTTGTAACGATATCGGGTATCTCCATAGTCTGTGCGGGGGTGGGTGTAGTTTCTATGACAGGCACTTCCTCAGCGGGAGTGCTGTCCTCTGCTTTTACGACTTGCTCTGTGCTGCTCTTTTCCACGGGGGGAGCGACCTTCGGCTGCTCCGAGCTCACCGCGGCGACCTTGTCATCGCCGTCGGAGATAACGTCCCTTATGAGCGAAATGCCCACCACCGAGCTTATGCCGATGGCGCACACGCAAAGCACTATGAGCGCAATATTGAGCCCCTTGCCGCTGTTCTTTCTCTTTTTAGGCGGCTCGTAGCTGTATTCATTGTAGTTATCGCCGCGCCGATCGTCTGCGTAAATATCCGCACCAGGTCTGCGGGCGGCTGACGGCTTCTGCATCTCGCGGGGATAGCTCTCCCCGCTCCCGCGGGAGCCGCTGTCACGTCTGCTGCCAAAATCGTCCATTATATATTTACCCCTCCGAAGCTGCGGGCGTCTGTTTCTTGCCCGTCCGCTGTCAGAAAATCCGTTGGTTTTTCAAGCCTTTACATCATGTATTTTATTATACGATTTTTTGTGATAATACAATGATAATTTTCTATTATCAAGCTGAAATTCTCTTTTCTGCGAAAAATTTCGTACTGATAATTTTTCCCCTTCAACATAATCGCTCAAAGCGGGCGCAAACACGGGTGCGCCCCTACAGCGTCATACAAAAAAACGCTGCCCACCGAAGTGAGCAGCGCGGAGTGCTTGGGAATTATTATCAGATCTTGACTACCCAGCCGAACTCGTCGGGGAGCTTGCCCCACTGGATACCCGTCATGGTATCGTAGAGCATCTGGGAGATCTTGCCGATCTTGTTGTCGTTTATGGTCATTACCTTGTCGCCCCATTTGAGGTGTCCTACAGGGGAGATAACGGCGGCTGTGCCCGTGCCGAATACCTCGTCGAGCTTGCCGTTGTCGTAAGCCTCGGCGATCTCCTCTATGGAGATACGGCGCTCGCTTACCTTGTAGCCGCGCTTCCTGCATATCTCGAGAGCGGACTTTCTGGTGATACCGGGAAGTACGGAGCCGGTCAGCAGAGGAGTGATAACTTCGCCGTCGATAACGAAGAAGATGTTCATGGAGCCTACTTCCTCAACATACTTCTGCTCAACGCCGTCGAGCCACAGTACCTGCTCGTAATCCTGATCGTGAGCTTCCTGCTGTCCCTTCAGGGAGATAGCGTAGTTCGCCGCAGTCTTTGCAAAGCCCGTACCGCCGCGCACCGCTCTTACATACTTCTTCTCAACGTATATCTTAACAGGGTTCAGACCCGTGCTGTAGTACGCGCCGGAGGGAGAGAGGATTATGATGAACATATAGTGATCTGCGGGACGGACGCCTACATACGGGTCGGTAGAGATGATGAAGGGTCTGATGTAGAGGGAAGCGCCGTCGGTGTGGGGCACCCAGTCCTGCTCCAGCTTCACCAGCTCTTTGAGCGCCTGGAGGCAGTCCTCTTCGTTGAGCTGAGGAATGACCATTCTCTCGGCAGACATATTCATTCTCTTGAAGTTCTCGTCGGGTCTGAAAAGCTGAACCGAACCGTCGGCGGTGCGGTAAGCCTTCAAGCCCTCGAATATTTCCTGACCGTAGTGCAGGCACATAGCCGCAGGCGAAAGCTCGATAGTGCCGTAGGGAACTATCCTCGCGTCATGCCAGCCCTCTCCCGTGTCATAGTTCATTATGAACATATGGTCGGTAAAGATATGACCGAAGCCGAGCTTTGTTTCATCTGTAGGCTTTGCCTTGGGTGTTGTGGTACGTTCGATCCTGATGTCCAACATACATAAGTCCTTCTTTCGTAGTATTGATTTTGGCAGTCGTTTTTGCAATTTATCCTGTTACTCTTTTCAACCGCCGAACAGGTCTGATTCTATTATATACCTTTTCTTGCAAGATTTCAATAGTATACACAAAATTTTAATAATTAAAATGCAAGTTTTTATAATCAAACATTCATCATTCATCGTAGGGATCAATGTCTATGACCTCGCCCGACTGCTCCCCCGACTTGCCGCCGCGGTAGGAGAGGTCCTTCTCCACCTCCGAGAGCTTGTTTTTTAGCTGTCCCGAGGAGTGTCCGCCGATAAAGTTCCCGATGCCGCCTATGAGCAGCAGCGCACCCGCAGCGGTCATGAATATCCCCGGCAGGAGCGCGGGCGAGATTATGATGACGATACCTAAAAGCGTGGTAAGGCAGGAGGTGAAAAAGGGCGCCGTCCAGCCCTCGACATCTTGGTTTTTCAGCTCCAGAGCCGCCATGACTTTTGGCAGCCCCGAGCTTACAAGGAATATGCCCAGCGCGAACATGAGCAGTGTCTCGATGAGGTTCTTGTGGGAGAACACCACTATCCCGCAGAACACGAGCGCCGCGCTGCCGAGAAGCGAGATAACGCTTGCGCCGTCGCTGCCGGTTTTCTTAGCCACGACAAAGCCCGCGGCTCCCAGCGCTCCCCATATGATGAGCACCGCTCCGATGACTCCGCCCAGCAGCTTCGACACGATATGGGGGTCTATTATCAGCACTATGCCCGCGATGATACACGCAAGCGAACCCAGCGTGTAGTTTTTTACGATACCTTTCATTTGTCATCACTCCGTTATTTATGAAAAAAACTTTATATCCACCGTCAGATAATGCTCTATCCTGTCAAGACACTCCGAGACTGCGGCTTCGTCCGCGCCGCTTTTGATAAGCTCCTCTATCTCGAAGTCCTTTCTTATGGGTTTCAGGCAGCGATAGAGCATGAGCGCGTACTGCCTTTCCTCCCGCGAAAACTCGTAATGCTCCGAGGAAATTTCAAGCACCCGCCGTATCTTTTCAAGCTCCCGCTCGAAGTCCCTGCCGTAGTTCTCCCTGAAAATGTAGTTAAGAAAAACTTCCCTGCCGCAGAGATTATAGTCGAACACCCCGACGAAATGCCCCTCATCATCGACCAAGAGGTTCGTGGTGTTGAGGTCGGCTTGGAACACCGAGGTCGGCAGAGTGCCGTATACCTTTTCAAGCTCCGCGCGGTTTTTCTGCCATAGCGCCCATATGCGCCCGACCTGTTCCCCGAAGCGCGGAGGGAGCTTGTCCGCCTGAGCTTTCCATTCCGCCGCCTGCTCCGTGACCTCATCGGTCTTGTCGCTCGGGCAGAACCTCTCGAAAAGGCAGTACCCCGACGGAAAAGGCGCGAAGTCAAAGCGCTTAGCCGCGACCTTGGCGGTCATTATCCACTTATCGCGGAACACCTCATCGGATTCAATGCCCTCCGTATCATCATCGGTGCGCTCCTCCAATATACGGTATTTTGCAAACTCCTCCGCGTAGGCGACGCATCTGCGCCCCTTATAGCTCACGTAAGGAAAAGTACCGTCCCTCGCGGGGGATATCCCGGGGCTGTAGTAACCCAGCGCTCTGTATTCTGCGGCTGTCCTCTGCCATACCCCTATCCTTTCGGGAGAGGTGAAATCATTGTCGCTCAGCTTTATCACGAGCCGTTCCCCGTCCTCTGCGGTAAATACTGCGGCATGGCGGAAATCCTTCTCGCCCCGCCCCGTGTCTGTCACCCGTACATCGGCAGGCGCTTTATCCGAGAAGAGCGCGAATATCTCCCGAAGCTCCTTGTCTTTAAGCTCTGTCATAGTCCGTTCCTCCTGTGGTCATCAAAGCCCGCAGTCCTTCAATTCCTTGACGATATCCACGTAGAACTCGCGGACATCGTAGCCGTCTATGTTCTCCCGCATGAGGTCTATCACATCGCCGTGAGATATGCCGCGCTTTCGGGTGTCGGGTATCATCATGGTGCGGCTGCCGTAGAGCCCCGACTCCACGCCCACGAGCCCGTCATTTCCCCGCCTGTCGAACTTCTTCCCGAGGAAGTACCCGATGTTCAGCGGGAATCCCGCCGCCCACGGCGTCACCATGCGGGACATGACGCTGCAATAGCGCACGTTCGGCATATCGGGGGTCTCGGCGTTGAACTTCGCGCAGGAAGCCGCCGTCAGCTCCCGCACTCCCACGAGGAAATGCGGGTCGCGGTCGCCCAGACGGGTGAACAGCTTATTGTACCTGTTGTCGAGCCATTCCGCAAGCCCTTTGGGAGCCTTCTCCAGCACGTTATCCACCCACGCACAGCCGCGGTGGGGGGTGTTTATGGTGGTAAGGCTCGCCACGTACTTATCCATTCCGAGCCGCGACACCGCATAGCGGCAGTCCAGTCCGCCCTTTGAGTGAGCGATGATGTTGACCTTTCCCGCGCCCGTGTTCTCGGCAATGGTCTTTATCTGTGCCGCAAGCTCCTCGGCGCTGCGGGCTATGGAATTAGAGGACTGCTGACTTCCGTAGAATACCATCGCGCCGTTCTTGACGAGCTCGCGGGGTATGCGTCCCCAGTAGTTGAATATCTGCCAGTCGCGGAAGAAAATGCCGTGTACCATGAGTATCGGGTAGTGGGTCTTGCAGATCTGACTTTCCACGCGCATATCATCGAGGTCGAATTTCGCCTGTTCAAATCGGTATTCGCTGCGGGCGAGCTTATAGAATCTTCTGAGCACCAGCGAATTGACGACGGGGATATACCATGTGAACATCAGGAGTATGTACATGGGCGGCTTGACCTGTTTCGAGGACACCGCGAGCCGAATCACGCCCGTAAGGTCGAGCACGAAGATGAACAGGTAAGCCGTCACGCCGTTGACTATATTCCTCACGACCGAGAGTCCGCCGAATACGGCGAGAAGAATGATAATAAGCAATTCGAGCCACATAAAGAGCCGACCGTAGCCTAATATGCAGGCGCCGTTTGAGAGCCGAGTGAGCTGTCCGGTAGTGCGTTCGCCCGATTTTTTGAGCTGCGGCACGACGAGGAACACGAGGAAATGCACCGCAAGCGCCGCGATAATGACAGCCTTAAGGGGTTTAAGCTCCCCGAACTCCCACCAGGCGACGCAGTTGAAAAGCAGGATAAGCAAAACGCTCCGCACCGCCTGTCCGGGACGTCTTGACATAATATATCACCTCTTTAAATCATGATTTGCAGGGGAGACCCCTGCACGAAGTTCGCGGCATTGGTCTGTCAACCTAAATCCTGTAAGACAGACAGCCTTTGGCAAAAATTATTTGTGGTTGAA
>CACZJT010000122.1 GCA_902781565.1 uncultured Ruminococcus sp. | reverse complement strand
CCGAAAAGGAATACATCTTCGCCGCAATGGAGGGCGCTTCCTCGGAGTACGTCCACAGACGTATCGAAGCCCTCTCCCTGCTGACCTCGGGTCGGCGCAGGGTCATATGCACTTCCGCTTCGGCGGCGGCACAGGCTACCGTTCCCCCCGAGGTGCTGAAAAAGTATTCCTTTGAGCTGTCGGTGGGCGGCGAGGTAGAACTTAAAGACCTGCAAGCCCGTCTTATCGCGGGCGGCTATGAACGCTGCGAGATGGTCGAGGGTCAGGCACAGTTCTCGGTGCGCGGGTCGGTCATCGACATCTTCCCCGTCGGGGAGAGCGCTCCCGTCCGAATCGAGCTATGGGGCGACGAGATAGACAGCGCCGCTTATTTCGACACCGAAACTCAGCGCCGCACCGACCCCATCGAAAGCGTGACCGTCCCCCCCGCCCTCGAGATCATTTTCGGCTCGCGGGAGGAGCTTTGCGGACGTATCGACGCGCTCTCAAAGTCCATCAGATACAAGAACTCCGACGTGATACGCGCCCACCTTATGCGCGACCGGGAGTTTGCGGAGAACGGGCTGAACCTCTCGAACCTCGATAAATACTATATGCTCGCCTACGAAAAGCCCGCATTCCTTACCGATTATTTCACGAAAGGCATATGCCTGCTCTCGGAATTTACCTCGGGCTGCGAGAACCTGCGGGGCACTCTCGGGATACTGAACGAGGACATCAAGCTCCTCTACGAGAGCGGCGTGATGTTCAAAAAGCTCGAGGGCTTCCAGTCGGACGAAACGGCTCTGCTCGAAAAGGCGCTGGGACTTCCCTGCGTGTTCCTCGATACCTTCATGCGGCAGAATTTCGATGTAAGGTTCAAAAAGCTCATAAACACCGACTGCAAACAGACTGCGGGCTGGGGCGGGAGTATGTCCGCACTCACCGAGGAACTGCACGAATTCACCGACGGCGGCTATACCGTCATACTCCTTGCGGGGTCGGAGAAAACGCTCCCGATAATCGTCGGCGACCTGCGCGATGAGGGCTTCGACGTCCACGCGCTCACCGATATTTCCGCCCCCGACGCGGAGCTTGCGGCGGGGCGGGTCTACGTCATGACGGGCTCGCTGACGGCGGGCTTCGACTACCCCGACGCGGGCTGCGCTCTCATCACCCAGATGAAAGCCCTGCACTCGGGTGGCAAGCGCCGCAGAGCTCGCCATAAGGCGGGCGAGGAGATACACTCCCTCGCCGACCTGAAATTCGGCGACCTTGTGGTACACGCCATGCACGGCATAGGGCGCTTCGAGGGCATTCGCAACATCGAGAGCGGCGGCGTGAAAAAGGACTACATCACGATAAAATACGCGGGTACGGACGTGCTGTATGTTCCCGTAACACAGCTCGATTTGGTGTCAAGGTACGTGAGCGGCGGCTCCGATGACAAGCAGGTGAAGCTCCACAAGCTCGGCTCTGCGGAATGGCAGCGCACCCGCAGCCGCGTGAAGAAAGCCGTAAAGGATATGGCGGAGGAACTTACAAAGCTCTACGCCGAACGTCAGCTTGCGGCGGGATTCGCGTTCTCGCCCGACAACGACTGGCAGAACGATTTCGAGGAGCGCTTCGACTACACCGAAACGGACGACCAGCTCCGCTGCATTCAGGAGATAAAGGACGATATGCAGCGCCCTGTGCCTATGGACAGACTCCTCTGCGGGGACGTGGGCTTCGGCAAGACGGAAGTGGCGCTTCGGGCGGCGTTCAAGTGTATGCTCGATTCAAAGCAGGCGGCGATACTCGTCCCCACCACCGTGCTTGCCTGGCAGCATTATCAGACCGCTGTGAAGCGCTTCGAGCACTTTCCTATCAAGGTGGAGCTGCTCTCGCGGTTCAGAACTCCCTCTCAGCAGCAGGCGATAATCCGTGAGCTGAAACGGGGGACTATAGACCTCATCATCGGCACTCACCGCCTTGTGTCAAAGGACGTGGGCTTCAAGGACTTGGGGCTCGTGGTCATAGACGAGGAACAGCGCTTCGGCGTGGCGGCTAAGGAAAAGCTCAAAGACCTTTTCAAGGGCGTGGACGTGCTGACACTCTCGGCGACGCCTATCCCCCGCACCCTCAATATGGCTCTCTCGGGCATACGGGATATGTCCGTCATAGAAGAGCCTCCGCAGGACAGGCGCCCCATTCAGACCTACGTTACCGAGCAGGACGACGGCGTTATCGGGCAGGCTATCTCAAAGGAGCTTCGGCGCGGCGGGCAGGTATACTATATCCACAACCGCATAGATACCATATACCGCACCGCCGAAAAGCTCTCAAAGCTCGTCCCCGGGGCAAGGGTCGGGGTGGCTCACGGCAAGATAGGCGAGCAGGAGCTTTCGGAGATATGGCGGCAGCTCATCGAGGGCGAGATAGATATACTCGTCTGCACCACCCTCATTGAAACGGGCGTTGACGTGCCGAACGTGAACACCCTCATCATCGAGGACGCGGACTATCTGGGCTTGTCGCAGATGCACCAGCTCCGCGGACGTGTGGGACGTTCCAGCAGGAGGGCGTATGCCTATCTGATGTTCAGGCGGGGCAAGGTGCTTTCGGAGGTCGCTTCAAAGCGGCTCGAAGCCATAAAGGAGTACACCCGCTTCGGCTCGGGCTTCCACATCGCCATGCGCGACCTCGAGATACGCGGCGCGGGCTCCATATTAAGCGGCAGACAGCACGGACACATGGAAGCCGTCGGCTACGACCTCTACCTGCAAATGCTGAACGAAGCCATAGCCGAACAGAAAGGCATAGCTCCCCCGCCCTCCCCCGAGGACTGCCTTATCGACATCATGATAGATGCCTTCATTCCCGCCTACTACATCGAGAGCGACACCCTGCGCATAGACGCCTACCGCCGCATAGCCTCGATAGTCACCGAGGAGGATTCGCGGGACGTCATAGATGAGCTTATCGACCGCTACGGCGACCCGCCAAAGCCCGTCATGGGGCTCATAAACGTCGCCCTCGTGCGCAACGCGGCGGCGAAGATAGGCATTAAGGAGATATCCCAGCGCGGGAGCAGGGTCATGTTCATGCTCCGGGACCTGAGACCCGAAATGCCCCCGAAGCTCATAAAGGTCTACGGCAGCAGGCTGAAATTCATACAGGGCGACGAACCGGGCTTCACCATAGAGGTCTCCCCCGCCCAGCCCATGTCCGACCTCGTAGCCGAAACAGTCAGAACGCTGTCATGACAATTCGGAATTCGGAATGCGGAATGCGGAATGCGGAATTGAAGGTGTCCGCTGCGCGGACGTTTTGCGATCGCTTTGCTCCGCATTATTAGAATTTGATCACCTTTGGAGTATAAAATCATGCAGAGCGTGTTTCAACGAAAAATGTCCGCCAAAGGCGGACACCTTCAATTCCTAATTCCTAATTCCGCATTCCGAATTAGAAAAAGCTCCTCCCCGACGGCAGGGGTAACGCCGTCGGGGAGGTTTCCTTTTCATGCTTTCCTATAGAGAGCCGAAGAGTGCGTTATGATAATGCATAAATGAACGGATCGGGCGCACACACAGGTGCGCCCCTACATATGTCAGGGTCAGGTCTGCTCTGCGGCGGTGCTGTCTGTACCTGCCGCCGCGCCGTTATCGGCAGGCTTTTCGCCCTCTGCGGGAGGTTCGGGAGCTTCGCCCTCAGCACCGTCGGGAGGCGTCATATCGCCGAAGTCACCGCCCTCGGGAGGGGTGAACTCTCCGTTCATGCCCTTGCCGAAGCCGCCTCTGCCGCCGTGTCCGCGCTTAAACTCCTCGCCGCTCATGTCGCCCATGTCGCCCATGTCGGAACGTTCGCCCATTTCGCCCATATTGCCTTTACCGAAACCGCCGCCGAAGCCGCCGCGTCCGCCCATCATGTCCTCGGGTATCTCGGAGACTTCCTCGCCGTTTATGATGATGGTGCCGCCGTTGAATTCCTTGCCCGTGTCGTAATCGAAGGAATTGCCCGAGGTGTTCACGCTGACAGTGCCGCCGTTCACGACTACCTTGCCGTTGGCGTCAACGCCGTCGGTGTCGCCCGCGCCCATGTTTATGGTGGTATAGCCGCCGTTGAACACGACCATGACCTCATAAGCCGTGCTGTTAGCCGAAGCGTTGATACCGTCATCGGAAGCGGTAATGGTGATCTCGCCGCCGTTTATCTCAACGTAAGTGGCTTCGATGCCCTCGGAGCTGTTTATATCGAAAGTGCCGCCGTCGATACGAACGAAGGTAGTGCCCTGAACGCCGTCGCTCCCCGCTGTGATATTGAAAGTACCGTCGGTGATGATGACATCGCCCTTGGTATCGTCATCGCTGTTATTGCAGTGGAAGCCGTCCTTGCCCGCGTTTATGGTGAACGTGCCGCCGCCTATTGTTATAGAATCGTTAGCTTCAACGGCATGAGCTCCGCAGGTGATGCTGTAAGTTCCGCCCGTGACCTTTAGATCGTCCTTGCCCGCGACACCGCTGCCGTTCGGAGCGGAGAGCGTAAGAGTACCCGTACCGTTCAGCACTATATCGTCCTTCGAGAAGATGACCGCGTCGGTGTTAGTATCGCCGTCGGCGGTGAATGTGCCTGTCACGGAAAGACTGCTCTCGCCGTCAGCGGTGGTGACAAAGCACTTATCGGCGCTTACAACGTAGATCGCGGGGGCGCTCTCGTTGGTTATATCCAAGCCGTCGAGTACGAGCTGTACCTTATCGGAGCTCCCGATCTCCACGCGGACGGTGCAGTTTGAAGCCGTCCCGCTCAGCACGTAAACGCCCGCAGAGGTGATGTTCACGTCCTCGCCGTCCTTAACGGTGATGGTCTTCGCGTCGGAAGTATCGGCAGTCTGTGCGAGGTCGCGCTCGGTGAAAAGCTCATCTGCGTTCACATTCGTAAGAGTAACAGCCGAAGCGTCGGCGTTCTGCGTATCGCCCGCGACCGCACCCGCGTTATTATTATCCACCGAAGCGGACACCGTACTTTCCGCCGCCTTTGAAGCGGTATTCTCCGCCGCCGACCCGCAGCCGGTCAGCCCCGTCATCATGCAGAGCGCTACTGCGGCAGCCGCCGCTATTATATTAAGGTTCTTTCTTTTCATTGTGATTCCCTCCTATTTTAAATGGGGGCATAGCCCCGCACCACTGCGTGGGTGCCGCCCCCGCGCCTTTGCGGTGGGCTTGTGTTTTATCTTGATTTAATTATATCCCCCCTGCCTAAATCGTACTTAAAGATAATGTGAAGTTTTGATGAAATCTCGCACGACATTATCCACAATCCGTACACTACAAATTTGTGCATAGTGACGGTTTTATCTCAAACGCTTGACATTTCCGTTCCTATATGATATAATAGGAAAGTCGCAGGGTGGATAAGTGTCACCGTCCCCCCCGAAATGGCTCATGCGCACATTTGCTAAGAGCTTGAGGGCTACCCCCATAAAGAAACGAACATAATGCCGTCGGCGCGCTGCGCGAAATGCGTGGGAGCTTGCGACGAGCATTTCACGCAGGCTTTCAAGCGCCGACGAGGGGGCTTGGGGGATAAGCGCGAAGCGCGTTCCCCCATTCACAATAGGACAGGTGTCCGAGTGGTTTAAGGAGCCGGTCTTGAAAACCGGTGATACGGCAACGTACCGTGGGTTCGAATCCCACCCTGTCCGTTATATTTCTTTTATTCATTATTTGCGGATCTACCCAAGTGGTGAAGGGGCTCCCCTGCTAAGGGAGTAGGTCGGGAAACCGGCGCGAGAGTTCAAATCTCTCGATCCGCGCCAGACCCTCCGAGAGCGTATGCTTTCGGGGGGCTTTTATTTTGCGCATACCGATGTCAGTTTATCCAAATGCGGGCGCGGGCATTTGGCAAATTCCACAAATATTTGGTCAAATAATCAAAATAATTGCACAAACAATTGACAATATGAAATCTTTATGCTATAATATACAAGTAAACATATTGTAAAATTTTATGCAAAGGGGTTGACAAAGCTATGCTGCCGTGCTACAATTTGACAGACAGACAGACAGACAGACAGCATAACTGCGCCCGTTTTTATATGTTAAAATAAGCGTGCTCTGCGGTTTTCCGTGGGGTGCGCTTTTGTTGTTA
>CACZJT010000121.1 GCA_902781565.1 uncultured Ruminococcus sp. | reverse complement strand
CTACACCGTAACTATCCCCGCGGCGGCGCAAGTCAGCAACAGCGGGAGCGTGGATATCTCCGTCAGCAAGGTGAAGAACCTCCCCGATAACGGGCGCATAAGCGTTACCATAGCGGGCGAGGGCGAGAACGGCGCGTTTGAGCTTCACAAGGACAGCAGTAAGGTGCAGTTCACCGTAGTCAAGCTCACGGAGAGCGGCGGCGTGATTTCGGAGGGCGATGAGGTCACTGCTAACAGCACTATCATCAGCACGAATGAAAACACCACGGCAAAGCTCCGCTTCAAAGAGCCGACCGCCGACCAGCTCGCAGGGGCTACCGCCGCAGGCGAGCATACCGGCACCATAACATTCAGCGTATCATTAGACCAATTACAATAACAGGAGGTAATTAAAATGAAAGCAACTCGTAGATTTTTAGCAGGCATATCCGCACTCACACTCGCCGCGGCACTCTCACCTATGGCGGCGTTCGCGGAGGACGCCGAGACCAAGACCCTCGACAAGGATAAAACGTCCGACACCATGATCGCCACCTACACCGTTAATCCCACATACACCGTGACTATCCCCGCCGCCGCAGACATCGCTGATACCGAAGCAGCCGCAATAGCACAGGAGATCAAGGCGGAGAACGTAGTCCTCGAAGAGGGACAGAAAGTCACCGTTACCCTCTCGGGCGCTTCCAACACCACGGCAGGCTCGGTATTCAACGCCATGACGGGCAAATCGGGCGATGCGAACAGATCGACCGTTAAGTACAAAATCAAAAAGACAGATGACGCAGAAGGCACCGATATAGCGTTGAACGGCAAAGTAGCCGAGTTTACGGGCAATCAGTCCGTAGAGCTCAAATTCATCAAGGACAACAGTGAAGATAACAAGCCCACCGCCGCAGGCGCCCACACCGAACAGCTGACGTTCTCTATTGCGGTGGAGGGAGCGGAGTCACCCTACAAATACTTATCAGGTCAATCAGTTCTTTTAAGACAAATAGCTGTTGGCGATACTTTTCAAGCCGGAGTTAAGATAAGTCAAAATAGCGGTCAGCTTTGGTGGTTTAATGTGTATGTTGATGGAGTAAACGTTGGTGAATATATGGATGATGCATCAGCGAACGATGGTCTTCCCGCATATACTACAACCGGTAGCTTTAAAGTAACTAAAAAAGAAAATCCTGATCTTTATTTTGAATCATACACGCCTGCAACCTAACTAATAACAGGAGGAATTCACAATGAAAAGAATAATAGCAGGATTATCCGCACTTGCGATAGCCGCGGCAATGGCGCCTATGGCGGCGTTCTCGGTCGAACCCAACTTAATTAGTGACAATACCGGCAAGATAGATTTAAAGCCCACTATCGTCCCGAGCAGCGGCGGCACTTCGGGCACGGAGATAAAGCCCGACCCCGATAATACACCGAACCCCAAGCCCGCAAGCGCGGACACAAGCGTGGAGTTCAGCGCCGACCCCGCCTACACCGTGACTATCCCCGCAAAGGTGGAGCTGGTGAACTTAGCACCCCTCGCGGACGGCTACATCGGCAGCGGCGATATAACAGCCGAGAAGGTGCGCATAGGTGCCGATCAGAGGATAGTCGTTAAGATGAACACCGACTTCCTCCTCGAAAACGAGAAGAAGCCCGATTATCAGGTGCCTTACAGAGCATACGTACACCTTGGCGAGGGTGTTGCCGATGAATTAGAGGACGACAGGATAGTCAGCGGCGGCAAGGTCGCGGAGTTCGCCGCTTCCTTAGATGAGCAGGTGGAATCCCTCGCATTCGCCGTACCCGAGGATACAGAGATACAGTACGCAGGCAAATACACCGACACCGTGACATTCAATATATCGGTCGAGACTGCAAAGTAAGGAGGTAACGCAATGAAAAGGATAATAGCAGGCATATCCGCGCTTGCCCTCGCGGGCACAATGGCGCTCACCGCATTCGCCGACACGGAGATAAAGCCCGACCCCGATAATACACCGAACCCCAAGCCCGCTTCCGCGGGTACGGACGTTTCCTACAGCGTTGACCCCGCCTACACCGTGACTATCCCCGAGAAGGTAGTCCTTAAAGACACCACCACTGTCAGCACGTTTATCACAGCGAAAGACGTTCTCATTCCCGCAAACAGCAACATAACCGTTTCTGTGAACAAGGACAGCAAGTTCGAGGTCAAGAACGCCGATGATACCCTTACCTACACCATTAACGAAGGCGAGACCGAGATCAAGCCGGGCGACACCGTAGCCAAGTTCGTTTCCACGGGTGCAGGCACCGAAGAAGAACCCATAAAACAGGAACAGCCGATGACTTTCTCGGCAGTGAACGGCACACCCAAGTATTCGGGCAAGTACACGGGTACTCTGACCTTCGATATAGCGGTGAAAGAATCGGTGACCTACGATACATTTAAGATCGGCGATTATACGATCAAGTACAATGAGAACGACACATGGGAGCAAGCCGCGGCAAAGAATGACGGTCTTATAACGTTTGATGGGGATGATGTCAAGATAGACGGAAAACTGCTTTGGATGGAGTCCGGTTTTGTTAATAAGGGCTGGGTCATTGAACCCGTTAATACGGGGTATTATCTCCTTAATAATCTTTCGCATGACGATATCTGATAAAAAATGATAACGGAGGTAAACATGATGAAAAAGATATTAGCGGTATTATCCGCATTGGCGCTCATGGCAGCGCCCATGACGGCGTTCGCCGCCAATCCCATAACCGAATCCACCGAGCAGACGGGCGATGTTACGATCTCCACCGAGATAGCCCCCGCTTACATCGTTACTATCCCCGCCGATACCAAGGTCAAATTCGGTGACAACGTTACCGAATTCGGCAAGATAGAGCTGACCGAAGCGAGACTCGAACCGGGCAAAGTGGTCGCTGTTGATGTGTACGGCGACTTTGTGATGAAGAACAGCGCCGACGAGAGCAAGACTATCTTATATGATGTCATAGGGTACGATGACATGGACGGAACGGACATTCCCGAATACAGCTTTATAGACTCCTCTTACTTTACCGATGTCAAAGGTCACAGTGTCCGTTTGAGGATAGAGATAGACGATGAAGAATGGCACAAGGCTCCCGCAGGAAGCTACAGCGATGTTCTGACATTTCTGGTATCCTATATAACCGACCCCGATACGGAACCGCCGGAAGAAGAAAATAACACCTCGGAGAACTGAGGCTAAGGAGCTGATAGCATGAAGAAACTTATCAGCGCACTTTCCGCGCTAATGCTCATGACTTCGCCCCTTTCGGCATACGCCGATACTGCGATCACAGATTCTTCTGCCGAAAAGAAAGGCGAAACACAGATCACGATGGAGGTAGCTCCCGCATATACCGTAGTTATTCCCGCCGACATAAAGATCGAGGAAGGCGCGACTAATACTTATTTCGGCGACTACTACCTCGAAAAGGGCGTTCTTGAACCCGGCTATTATGTCAATGTGGCTATAGACGGATATTTTGAGATGGAACACAGTCTTGACGATTCGGAAATACTGCCGTATGACATAGTGTCTTCTGACAGCCTGGTGGTAGAAAATGGAGAAAATGGGTATTTCTCCTATAAGGATTATAGCGTCAATATAAGACGGATAGATAATCATATGCCAATGTACATCTTAATAGACGAAGCTGACTGGGAGAATTCCGCCGCAGGAAGCTACAGTGATACAGTTACATTCTATATCACTTATCAGCAGCCGAAGGATCAGAGCAATTAAAGGAGTTGAGATCATGAAGAAAACAGCAGTTTTTCTGCTTTGCCTTTTAATGCTGGGTGCGGGGTCGTTGACTGCGTTCGCTGACGAGGAGCCGAATACCACTCTGGGGCAGGCGACCATTAAAACGGAAGTCCCCGAGAGCCATAATATCATCATAACCGTCAAGGGAAATGCCGATCTCACCGTAAACGGCAAAACGGGAACGGAGTTCGAGGTCGAGCGCCTATCCGAGCCTGTTATCAAGATAACTGCGAAGGACGGCGAGAAGGTAACTAAGGTCAGCATAAACGGCGAGGACGTCACGGCAAAGATAGACGACGGAAAATACACTCTGCCGCCGATCTATGAAAACGGCGAGTATGAGATCGAGATAGTGAGCGAGAAGCTCCCCGTACCCGACGAATCAAAGCCCGACGAGTCGAAGCCCGACGAGTCGAAACCCGACGAGTCGAAGCCCGACGAATCCGAACCCGAGCCGTCTTATCCGGCGTTTGTGGTGAACGGGCGTCCAGATAAGAAGAGAAATATCCGCACCGTTCCCGAGAGCTGGACGACGGGACAGTTCCCCTTCGAGCAGCCCGCATATGTCAGTGACAGTCAGTCTGCGAATCCGCAGAACCAGACTGCGGCAGGCGGCACATCGGGCGGCACAAGCGCTGGCGGAGTGACCGATAACACCAACCCCGACACGGGCGGTATCATCGGCGGAGTGACCGCAGGCGCGGCACTTGCCGTGTCGGCGATCTGCATTGCAGTGACAAGGCGCAGGAAGAAAGACGAATGAGCAGAATAACGGGCAGCTTCGGCTGCCTGTTTTTTACAGCAAAAAGCCCGACACTGTACGCGGGTACGGGTCGGGCTGTTGTTATGCGATTTCGGTCAGAAATTGAGGGGTACGGCGTTCTTTATGGCGGGCAGGAGCAGTCCTCTGATTATGCCCTCGACGCGCCTCTGCATCATTTCCTCGGTCTGGTCTTGTATGCGGCGGATGCCGTTGTGAGCCACGAGGAAGTACGCCATAGGCTTTATCATATCCTCGGTGCGAGCCATTACCGCGGGGTCGGAGGTGCCGAAATACTCATCAAAGAATACCTCCCACACCCTGTCGGAAAGCTCGGGGTCGAAGCCCATAAGCATTCTGATATATTCGGGCGGGAGGGGAGTCTTTTTGGTGTACTTGCAGAACAGCCAAACGCTTGCAACGTCGAAAATGGGGTGTCCCACGCCCGCATCGCCTATATCTATGAGCATCAGCTCGCCGTCTTTCACCATGACGTTTTTCAGGTTGTAGTCGCCGTGAATGAATACCCTTTTGTCGGGAACGCTGTCAAGATAGTCCTTCATCAGTGCGATCTCCTCATCGGTGACATAGGGGGTTATAATATCTATAGTAGCTCTCAGTTCTTTCTTCTTGTCCTCGAAAAGCTCATCGTCCATCTCTATGCTGTGGAACTCCTTCAGGGCGGCGGCATACTGCTTGGTGTATTCCTCGAGCTTTGAGGGGTCGGCGTTGATGATCTGGGCTATGGTGCGGGCGTCTATCATCTCGTAGACAACGCCGAACTTGTCACCCACCTTGACCGTATCGTAGGGGATAGCAGTGGGGAGACCGTTTACGAAAGCTCTCTGGGACATGGTGCGCTCTCCCTCGATAACATCGAGAGAGGCTTGGTTGTAGACCTTGAGGATAGTTTCCTTGTCTATTCTGTAGACCGTGCCGTAGCCGCCCTTGCCGATGACTTCGCAGCCCTCGACGGACATCTCGCGGAGCGCCTTTCTGACATCGAACAGCTCTGTGAAGCCCGTAGTTTCGAGAATATCGAAAACATCGCGGGAAACGTTCACGAGGGGAAGCGGCTTCTTTATCTGCTTGCGGAGCTTCATCAGCACGCGAAGCCCCGCGCTGGAGATGTATTCGAGCTTCTCCGCGTCAACGACTATCTCCGCGGAGCTTCCGCCCGCCGCCGCGAATATCTCCTGTTCGGTCTGTGCGGCGTTGTTTGTGTCTATCCTGCCTTCGAGAAATATGGTCAAGGTATTATTTTCCAAAGTAGTTTTCATAGCTTTCCTCCAATATTAAATGTATGATTTCATTCCGGGAAAACGGTGCAAATATGACATAATTATGAACAAATCATAAGTACCTTTCCAATTATAACATATTTTTTTTCGGACTTCAAGTATTTTCACGATATTTTCATGCAATTGGAAAACGCCTCCATGCTTTCGAGGTTATCCGAACATACGCCCCGACAAATATGTTATAATTTTTACGTATTTGTGACATTCTACAAAATAACAGATGTTTTTTAACGTAAATGGAAAATATCAGCAAAGCCTATTGCATTTTCAACAAAAATATGTTATAACAGTCAGTAAT
>CACZJT010000120.1 GCA_902781565.1 uncultured Ruminococcus sp. | reverse complement strand
TTGCAGGGGAGCGCGAAGCGCGTGGGGGCAGAGCCCCCGTTGCGCCGCAGGCGCAATTAAGCAAGCGTACCGACAAATCAATTCGTTCCCAAGAACCGCACACGAACCGCCCGCTTAAATCGGCGATATCAAAGAAAATCGTTCAGTAAGGGCAGAAACGTCCCGAGCCGCACAAAGTACCGTGAACAAGACGTATCGCCGATTTAATTTCACGAAACAGCGAAGCGCATTTCGTGAAACCCCAAACCCGCCGTTAGGCGGGCGAAAGCCGACCAAGCCCGCAAAGCCTACACGGGCGAGCAATGCTCGCCCCTACATTGGGCGTGCGTTATAGGAGGTCGGGGCAAGCCCCGACCCTACACCAAATAGTGCAGTACGGTCAGCCTTACAAATTATGATTTATATATCTGAAAGGAGGAATGTACATGAGTACAAAAAAGAGGACTGTTCCTGCGGAGGAGCTGGCGCTTATCAACCGCTTCGCCCGCAGGGAACTCACAGAAGAGGAGGTGTATACTTTTCCCGTCGTGCTTTGCGACAATGAGACAGACCGCGACGGTGAACGCTTCTCGCGGGAGGCTCTCGATAAGCTCGCGGAACTCTTCGTCGGCAAGACGGGTATCTTCGACCACGACCCCAAGGGACGTAATCAGACCGCCCGTATCTACGCCGCCGAGGTCGTCACCGATACCGACCGCGTGACAAGGAGCGGCGAACCTTACGCCTGCGTTAAGGCTAAGGCTTACATGATGAGGACAGCGGGCAGCGCCGACCTTATCCGCGAGATCGACGGCGGTATCAAAAAGGAGGTGTCCGTCAGCTGCGCCGCTTCAAAGAAACGCTGCGGTATCTGCGGGGCGGATATGCGGGTGTCGCCTTGCAGTCACATCAAGGGCTGCTACTACGGCGGCAGGCTCGCGGACGTGGTGCTCGACGGCATAACCGACGCTTACGAATGGTCCTTCGTAGCCGTCCCCGCACAGCCCGCGGCAGGTATCACAAAGGCGCTCGGCGCTCCCGACGGGTTCTCCGCCGAGAGAAAGGCGCTCATGCGGGAGATAGAAAACTCCCGCTCGGAGATTGCCGAGATGAAGCGCGATATCACCGCCGAGATAGTTCGGCTCGGGCAGTTCTGCGTTCCCGCCTGCGATCCCGAGTGGGTGAGGACGATCTGCAAGAACATGAACGCCGCGGAACTCCTGCGCTTCAAGGAAAAGACCCGCGCCAAGGCTCGCCCCGGGTACGTCGGCAGCGTACTCTCCCACGGCAGCGGCGCGGAGGAAAAAGACCATTCCCGCTTCAAGCTCTGATACGGGCGCGGAATGACATGACGTAACGTAACGGTACTTTTGCTTCACACTTTTTTGCTTCAAAACTTGCCGCTCTCCGACCCCTTACGAGCCGCAAAACGGGTACGCACAGCTGCACCCTATGCGGAATGAACAGCTTCAAAAGCGATGTACGGACGGCGGCGCACGTAAACGCTCAGAAATCAATGACCTTAAAAGGAGAAATGATCTATGTATAACACTGTTAAACTTGAAAAGTCGCTTTACACCATCACAGGCAAGAGCTTCACCGAAGCCCTTTCTCAGCTCGACCCCGACAGCGGCTACAAGGGCACGGAGCTGGAGGGTCTTGACGCCTTCGAGAGACAGCTGAAGCGCTTCGACATCAAGGTATCGGGCGAGGGCTGCGACAGGGTGGAGAAGTTCTTCATCTCCGCCGAGAGCGCGGTGCTGTTCCCCGAGTACGTCCGCAGGCAGGTCAAGGCGGGCATGGACAGCGTTTCGATACTGCCCGACATCGCCGCCGCTTCCTCCCGCACCGACGGCTACGACTACCGTGCCATGAGCGTGACTTCTTCGGGCAGCGAAACGGGCGTGGCGCAGCTTGCGGCGCTGCCCCAGACCATCGTGAAGCTGGCGGACAGTTCCTCGGCTCTGGTGAAGTTCGCAAGAAGGCTGTCCTGTTCCTACGAATCCATACGCAGGCAGCGCCTTGAGACCTTCGGCGTGATACTGCGTTCTCTCGGCACGCAGATCTCCCGTGCGATAAACGCCAAAGCTGTGACGGTGCTTTCGGGCACCGCGAACAGCTCCACCTACACGGGCAGCATAAGTTATGCGGCGCTGGCGAGCTTCTGGGCGGCTATGAGCAGCTACGACATGGACGTAATGCTCTGTTCTCCCGCTATGATGGCGAACATTCTTGCGCTTAACGAGATGAAGTATTGTGTCACGGACTTCATGAGTTCGGGCAAGGTAGTGACTCCCTACGGCGTAACGCTCATCAAGTGTCCCGATCTTGCGGACACCACGGCTATCGGCATAGATTCGAGCTGTGCGGCAGAGATAGTCTACGGCACCGATGTGATCGTTGACTACGACAAGCTGATCTCGACGCAGTGTGACGAGATAGCGGCGTCGATACTCTGCGGGGTATCCATACTCACCGCAGGCGCCGTAAGAAAGCTGACCAAGGCGAGCTGATAAATGGACAACGGGAAGGGCGGGAGGGAAAAATCAGAATTTGGCAGGGCTGGATAATTCGGAATTCGGAAAGCGGAATGCGGAATTGAAGGTGTCCGCCTGCGGCGGACGTTTATGCGGACGCGGTTTCGCGAGCGAAACACGCTCCGCCGAAACAGCAAAGCATAGAAAGTGAAGTCTGACCGCAGGCACAAAAAAAGAAAGCGGCACTCTGTAGCACAGACAGCGGGTCCAGCCGCGCGAGGCTGGCGAGGATGCCTAAGGGCGAGGAGCCCTTAGGCAGGGGAGCGAACGCAGTTCGCGTGGGGGCGGCGCCCCCGTTGCGCCGCAGGCGCAAAAAGCAAACGTCCCGACAGCACAAAGCCGACCGAGAAAAGCAAGACCGAAAGACCAAAGTTAAATCGGCGATACTAAAAAATGTTCAGTAAGGGCAAACCGTCCCGACCCGCACAACGTCCCGAGAACAGACCGTATCGCCGATTTAATTGCACAAAAGAGCGTAAGCGATTTTCGTGCAACCCCCAGACCCGCCGCAAGGCGGGCAAAGGCGCACCGCCCATGAGGTCGTGGCAAGCCCCGACCCTACACCGAATAATGCGGGACGAATGGCGGGAGCTGCACCAACGCAGTTGTGCCGCCCCGCCCTACATCGGTTTGTGCAGTACGGTCAGCCTTACAAATTATGATTTAAATAATATTATAGGAGGAATGTTATGGCTTTTATATGGAAACGAAAAACAGCCGAACGTCCCGCATTTACCCGCGTGACGGCTGCGGCAGGTCATGCCGCAGAGGACGGCTTTCGCCTTGCACCCACTCCACAGACCTTCGAGGAGGGGCTTTACGAATGCCTCCGCGAGAACGTCCCCGTCATCGACGCGGCGATAACAAAGCTCGTTCGGCTCACGGGGGGCTTCGCCTTCGACTGCACCGATGAGGGTGTGAGGTCGGAGCTGGAGCGTTACTTCGCCGAGATACCCGTTTCGGTCTCGGGCTCCTCGCTGGGGACTTTCGCGGATATGTACCTCGATTCGCTCCTTACCTACGGACGCGCTTTCGGTGAGATACTCGTGAGCGAACGCACACGCGGTATCGCAGGTCTTTACTGCGCCGATTGCAGGCTCTTCTCGGTGCGGGAGAACAGGGACGGAAAGCCTGCGGTATACAGCCTGCTCACGGGTGAGGAACTTAAATGCGATCACCCCGAGCGCCTGCTCTACACGGTGCAGAACCCCAGCGTTTTCGCGCCCTGCGGGACTTCTCTGTTGCGCGGACTGCCCGCTCTCGCGGAGGTGCTCATGGGCGTGTTCAGGACGGTGGGTCAGAACTTCGACCGCGCGGGCAACGTCCGCTATGCCGTTACCTATAAGCCCTCGGGGGACAGCGAAGCCGCTTTCGCGGGGGAACGCGCCGCCGAGATCGCAAAGCAGTGGGCTGACGGAATGGCTTCCACCCGCGCGGGTGAGGTCAGGGATTTCGTCGCCGTGGGCGATGTGGATATCAAGGTCATAGGCGCCGACGGTGTTATCCTCGATACCGAGATACCCGTGCGGCAGCTCATCGAACAGCTCATCTCAAAGCTCTCGATACCGCCCTTCCTGCTCGGGTTCAGCTGGTCGTCCACCGAACGCATGAGCAGTCAGCAGGCGGATATACTCACAAGCGAGATAGACTACTACCGCAGGCTCCTGACCCCCGTTATCATGAAGATAGTGCGTATGCACTGCGCCATGCGCGGCATAGAGGAACAGGTCGGGATAAAGTGGGATAACGTGAACTTGCAGGACGAGGAATCCCTCGCCCGTGCAAGGCTCTGCAACGCGCAGGCGGCTGAGATAGAGCGCAGGCTCGGAGAGGAGTGAAAGCGTATGATAAGCGACGGCGTTTACGGCAGGCTCTCGGCTTGCCTTGAAGCGGCGGGCTTTCGGGTCTGCCGCGAGTACGCGGGGGATATCCGCGGCGGGTCGGTCGGGCAGTCCGGCTATACGGCTTTCGTGCGGATAAAGCAGACGGAGCTTTCGGAGCTTACCGTTCACGGCGGCACTGCCCGCTGTAAGGCGGCTGTAACGGCGGAGGTGCGGCTCATGGGCTCAGAAGCGGGATTCTTCGGCGCGGAGAGCCTTATTTCAAGGGCGGAGAGCGCCCTCGAAGCCCTGTATCTCTCATCGGACATCATCATCAAAAAGCTCCTGTGCGGTGAGCCGAAAAAGAGTATGCAGACAGGCAGGCTCGAACAGCTCATGACCCTCACTGCCGTAACGGAGCTTGAAAAGGAGGCGGAGGAATGAACGCATCGGGGAATCCCGTCACGCTGACCTACGGCGGGACGGACTACGGCTTTGACAGCATGACCCTTACGGCTGCCTGCCGCATCGAGGACACGCCGCTCATCGGCGGGGGACATTACCGCGTGAGGGCGGGCGTCAACACGAACACTCTGCGGCTCAAAGGCAGGGTATCTTTCGGCGACCTTGCGGCGTACAAGGCGCTCACGGACGCTTTCGGGACGGGCAGGCGAAGCTTTACGCTTAATGGCACGCAGTTCACGGGCTGGACTTTGCTTACGGGCAGGCTGACCTCTGCGGAGGGCGAGAGCTTTGCGGTCTGCGAGCTGATACTCACGGAGGTGACGGAATGACGAGTTTCAGACTGGTGCTCACCTGCTTCGACCGAAGTGAGATAACGCTTACCGAAGCGGAGAGCTTTGTCTACAAAAAGGAGCGCTACACGCCCCATGCATTTCTGAGCGGCATTTTCATCGGGGAATGTGACCCGACGGCGGTGAGAGAGGTGCGTTTTTACTGCGGGACGAAGTATCTGCTCTACGGGGCGGCGGACAGCATGGTGTGCGAGCACAGGAACGGCAGGGCGGTGATACGTCTGCGGTGTTACGGCTTCACGAAGCTGCTGGGGCAGAACTACGCTGTCCCCGGGATAATCAGCCAGCCCGACCTCGGCGCGATACTCACCGACAGGGGCATACGCGGCTTGTCCTATCAGACGGTAACGAACACTGTAAATTACGTATACATCAACGAAAAGACGACCATTTGGGACGCGGTGAGGATATACTCGATGAAAGCGCACAACACCCACCCGTTCATCTACAACAACAATACGGTGATGTGTACTCCGATATATCAAAGAACCGTAGCCTGTCCCGAGGGGGACATCGTTTCATGGTCTGAGGGGCAGGAGCTGGGGAACCTGCTTTCGGACGTATACACGCAGGATCTGAACGGCGACTGGAGCTTTCACCGCGAGAACAGCTTTGCCACGGACCACTATATCAGGCGAAAGAAGTATTATCCGTTAGACCGTGAGTGGGTCTACGACCTGAATGATGAGCTGAAATACTACATGAACTATTCGGACAGGGGGCGGCAGTTCATCACGCTGATCCGAAAGGGTTATGGGAACGAAGACCTGTTAGACATAGAGAGTTTCACTCTCCCCGACGGGGAGCATTCGCACGAGGTAAGCAGTCTGACGATAACGGGTTCGGCGAAAGGCATATTCACGGAGCTGGGATTTTACTTTGACAGTTACTGCAATATTTCGGAATAAATCATAATTTGGCAGGGCAGAGCCCTGCACGAAGTTCGCGGCATTTTTGCCTTTGGCAAAAATTATTTGTGGCTGAAATATCAGACACCCGCGG
>CACZJT010000119.1 GCA_902781565.1 uncultured Ruminococcus sp. | reverse complement strand
CTACACGGGCGAGCAATGCTCGCCCCTACATTGGGCGTGCGTTATAAGAGGTCGGGGCAAGCCCCGACCCTACACCGAATCATGCAGGTCGAACGGCGCGAATGGCGGGAGCTGCACCAACGCAGCCCAGCCGCCCCGCCCTACATCGGTTTGTGCAGTACGGTCAGCCCCACAAATTATGATTTGTACTAAAACGATAGAATGTGGATATTTATAGCTTATTGATATATACGGAGTGATATGAATTGTTTGGAAAAACTTTGCTTAGAAGGGTCGTGACAGCGCTCTGCGGTGTGATGGTCGCCGCGGAATGTGCGCTCTCTGCGGCGGCTTACAGCTTTACGCCCGTAAAGGGCAGGAACGATAACGATGAACTCGTGGCACTCGAACTTTACAGCGACTCCGCACTCATGATAAATATGGATACGGGCGAGACACTCGTGGATATCAAGAGCGATAAACAGCGCGTCCCCGCGTCCCTTACCAAGATAATGACGGGCGTGGTGCTGCTGGACGAATTCGGCGGGGATAAGGCTGCTATGGAAGCCGTAAAATACACCGCCGATAACGAGGTCTTTGCCGACCTCGAGGGCTATAGCTACTCCAATGCCGATATATACTACGGCGAGTCGGTCAACTGCTATGACCTCTTCGTGGCACTCATGCTGCCTTCAGCCTGCGACGCCGCTAATATGATAGCTGTAGGTATGAGCGGCTCGATCGACAAGTTCTGCGACCGCATGAACGAAAAGGCGGCAGCCCTCGGCATGAACGATACTCACTTCTCGAATGCTCACGGGCTTTCGGGAGATAATAACTATACCACCTGCCGCGACCTTGCAAAGCTCTGCACCTACGCCATAGACACTTACCCGCTCTTCCGCGAGGTGGTCGAGATGGATTCGGCAGTCCTGACGGCGACCGATTTCCACCCCCTCGAAAACGGCTACTGGTACGTGTCGAATACCAATTATCTCGTTGACCCCAACAGCCAGTATTATTACTCTTCCTGCATGGGTATAAAGACGGGTACTCTCGAATCGGCAGGGCGGTGCCTTGCAAGCTACACGGTCAGCGAGGGCAGGCGATACCTCATCGTGACGATGGGCGCTCCTATTGATAAGCAGGAGTCCGACTACGCCAAGGCAGAGGAGGATCCGAACTCGCTTTTCGCCAATGATACCGTGTATTATAATATGGTCGATCATATAAACCTCTACAACTGGGCTTTCGGCTACCTCGAGGACAGAGAGCTCGTGGACGAGAACAGCGAACTCAGAGAAGCGAAGGTCGAGTACGGCGAGAACGGGCGCGATTACGTGACCCTCAGACCACAGTACAGCATGAGGGCGACTTTCCCCGTCTACACCAAGGAGGAGGAGATCACCCGCGAGATAGAGGTCTACGACAACGTGATAGCTCCCGTCAAAAAGGGCGACGAGCTGGGACGCCTTCGGCTCACCTACGCGGGGGAGCAGATCGCGGATATTCCCCTCGTTGCGACCGAGAGCATAGAGCGCTCGCAGACCAAGGCTGTCAAAAAGGTCGCGGCTTCCTTCCTGCACTCCAAGCCCTACAAGATAGTGCTTGCGATAAGCATTATCGCGGTCGTGGGCTATATCGTTACCTACATCGTGGTCATGCAGAACAAGTATATGAAAAAATGAGGTGCGCATAATGGCAGATAACAGAGCGGAAACGGCGGTAGAGTACAAGCACCGCGGGAACAACTGCTGTCAGGCGGTGCTGCTCGCATTCGCGGAGGAAACGGGTCTTGATACGGAAACTCTGCGCGGGCTCGGGGCGGCTTACGGCTGCGGAATGGGAGCCTTTGACGCCACCTGCGGAGCCCTCTGCGGGGCTCAGACGGTGCTGGGGCTCACAAAGTACGCGGGCAGACCGCTGCTCGGCGAAGCCAAGGCACTGCACGGGGAGTTCAAAGCGCTCTGTGGGAGCACGGACTGCGGGGAGCTCAAAGGTATCAAGGGCGGGAGAATGCTCTGCGCCTGCGATGACTGCATACGAAACGCCGTGAAGATCATGGAGAAAAGGCTATGAGCAATATACGTGTTATCATCGCGGACGATGTGGAGATACTTCGGCGCGGGCTGGAGGCAGTGCTGGCGCAGGACGGCAGTATAGAGGTAGTCGGGACGGCTTCGGACGGGAAGCAGGCGGCAGAGCTTGCCGAGCGGCTCTCGCCCGATGTGGCTATCATGGATATGCGTATGCCCGGCTACGACGGGGAGTACGGTATCAGGTGTATAAAGGAGCGCTGTCCCGCCGTCAGGGTGCTGGTGCTGACGACCTTTGACGACAGCGCCACGGTGCGCCGTGCGGTCGAAAGCGGCGCGGACGGGTACATTCTCAAGGAAATGGACAATGAGCGCATAATCAATTCCATAAAGACGGTGAGCGGCGGAATGAACGTCTACTGCGCGAATATCTTCGGTTCGGTGAAGAGCGCCGCGGCGGAGCCTGCCGCGGACGAGAGCGCCGAAGCTCTGACCGACCGCGAGCGGGAGCTGTTAAAGCTGATAGCGGGCGGCTGTGACAACAAGACCATAGCGGCGAAGCTGTATCTGGCGGAGGGGACTGTGCGCAACAACATCTCCCGCCTGCTCGAAAAGCTGTCCCTCAAAGACCGCACACAGCTTGCGGTCTACGCGGTGAAGAACAGGCTCGTATGAGTTGACTTTCGGCGGGAAAAGTGGTATAATATAAGTGAGGAGCATAACTGACGATGACGGGAGGAGATATTATGAATGAAACAAAAAACACGGTATTCACTGTTCGTGAGATAGACGAGAACGACCCCGACCTGATCGGCGTCCCCCCGGAGCTTATAGTACACAGCGAGGAGGAGCTTTTGGAGAGGCTTGCGGAGTCGGAAAGAGACGTCCGCGAAGGAAGAGTTCGGGACGCATTTGAAATGCTTATGGAAGTGAGACAGAAGTATGCACTATAATGTTAATGCGACACAGACCTTTGAAGAGCATTACGAAAGCATATATCGCAGGTTTTGCGAGCTTGGGTTCAGGTCATCGGCTGCCGAGCTTGAATTAAGGACGGCGGAACTGATAGGAACTCTTGCTACCTTTCCGACGATCTATCCTCGCCACATGGATACGCATGGTGCAAGCAGGATAGCTTTCAGATATGTAACGATAAAAAACTATGTGGTGTTTTATTCGGTAAATGAAGCCGAAAAAAGTGTATTGCTGAATGACATAGTCTACGCCAAGAACATAAAGTGACCCCGCACACGGGGGTATAAGTACGGTGACGATACTTGAATGACGGGAGGAGATATTATGAAAGAAGCAGTTGATACCTCAGTACAGGATATTTTCTTTGAAGAACGCGAGGACTTCGTTCCTCCCCCCGAGGTGGTTGTGAACAGTGAGGAGGAACTGCTTGACAGATTGGTCGAGTCCGAGAGGGAATATCGTAACGGTATCTTTTATACCGAGGAAGAATTCTTTGAAAGGCTGAGACTCAAGTATGGCATATAGATCTATTTCTTCGACAGTAACAATTCAAGACATAGTCCACGCCAAGAACATAAAGTGACCCCGCACACACGCGGGGTCTTTTTTGTGCAGGGTGTACAGCTTTCAACAGGCGGGGACTATGGGTTTTCTCTCGAAAAACGCGCAAATATGTCCCGTGGTTCATATTCGGTTCATGTAGGGGTGCTATAATGTATTCAACAAAGAAAACAATATCCCCCATAAAATAAAATTCTACATCGGGCTTTCAAGTCCAATATCCCTTTCATAATTCTATAGCAGCTATCGAAAAGTCCGTGCGTGGTTTTGCCGAACCGTAAAAACGGCGGGCTTGAAATCTGCAACGCCCCCTCTGCCGCGGGCGTCCCGCAAGGGGTTCGCGGCATAAAATAGAAAATATTCACTGACAGAGCAGCTTTTAGGTAAAGATTTTGGCAAAATTACCTAATGGCTTGGCTCTGTTTTGTGATTTTGTACAAAGTTAAATTGAACTTTAAAAAAACTCTTGACAATCGGGAAAACAAGGTGTATAATGTAATTACAGTCAAGGAACCGAAGTGCAAAAGACAAGGGCAAGAGGTACAGCGGTAAATGTACCGAAGCTCGGGTCTCGGCGAATGCGGTTCGGTGACTTGGTAAGACACGCTGACAGGCTTTTGTAGAATTTGGCTTGCAGCGAAAAACATATTTTTATGGAGGGATTTCCTTATGAAAAAGACACAGAAGGGTTTTACCCTGGTTGAACTCGTAGTAGTTATCGCTATCATCGGCGTACTCGCTGCTATCCTCGTTCCTTCGATGCTGAACTACGTTAAGAAGTCCAGACTGAAGACCGCTAACTCCAACGCTAAGACCGCTTACAACGCTGTTGCTGAGATGCTCGCTGACGCTGAGACTCAGGGCTACGGCAGAAATGATGTGCTTACAAGTGAAGCTGCTGCTTCTACTACTTCTTCTTATAAGTATGCTATCAAGGCTAATAAGGTTGTTGTGGCGAAGTCTGCTTCTACCGATGGCGAAAAGAAGATCGCTTCTGTTCTCGTAGAGAATGGTGACGAGGCTGGTTGCTTCAAGGTATCCAAGGCTACTATCAACGGCGAGAACAGCTTCGTAGTATTCTGGGCTAAGACCGAGAACGACGAGATGGTTGGTCAGTATCCTGATGCTGTACAGTGGGATGACTGGAAGGCTGCTTCCACCAAGACTAAGATTGCTAGCATCGCGTACAATACCTATCATTCGGGTGCGAAGAAGTCTTAAGTTAGCCGCTAATTTAACTGAGTGATTTCAGCCCCTGCGCCGAAAGGCGCGGGGGCTTTTTTTCTCTTGACAAACCGCGGCGATAATGCTATAATTATAACATGAAGCTATGAAAGGACGTTTTAAGCATTGAGCAAGATAATTAAGATCGGCGCCGCGTGTGCGGCTCTTGCGGCAGCCGTGGCGGTATCGTTCCTTGTCCGCAGTTCCGTGGACAGCCTTGACGAGACCACCGAGAACGATATCCCTATCATCAAAGTGGGGAAGAATAAGACCCTCCCCGACAATATCACGGTTTTTTCGGACGAGAACACGCCGTCCTCGGATATCACTCCCGCCATGTGGAAAGTGACCGCTCCCGACGGAAAGAGCCTGTATATGCTCGGTACCATGCACGCCCTCACCGAGGACTGCTACCCGCTCCCCGATTACATCAAGACCGCTTTCGACGAGAGCGACAAGCTGTCCTGCGAGATCAATAATGTTGATACTTCGCTGTTCGTATTCGATTCCCAAGATTATACTCCTCAGCCCGAGCTGCCGCAGGGCGACACTCTTTCGGCACACCTCACTTCCGAACAGTACGAACTGCTGTCCCGCTATCTTTCCGACCACGGAAAGGATATCGTGGAGTATGACGGTTATGCCCCTTGGTATGTTTACGAGAATGCCCTCAACACCGTAAAGACCGAAAACCAAGCTGACAGCACCACGATCTCCGCGACTATAGGTATTGACAGGGTCTTGCAGATCTCCGCGAATCTTGCCGATAAGGAGATACTGAGCCTTGAGACCGATGAAGCCAAGCAGACCGTTTTCTCCTCCATGCCCGAGGACGTCATGGGCGCGGTCATCGAGCAATACTGCGGCAAGGGAGACAGCGGTCTGGCGAACGATCTGTCGCGGTGCTTTGAAGCATGGAAAAGCGGCGATCTTGATACTATCGAGACCGTCGCCTACGACACGGGTTATGTGAGCGAAAGCTCTGTACCGCTGCTCGAAAAGTATAACGAGCTGTTCATCATCGACCGCAACCGCATCATGACCGACAAGATCGAGGAATACCTGAGCGGAGAGCCGAAAGTATTCGTTATCGCAGGCACAGCGCATTTTGTCGGCGAAAAAGGCATACCCGCCCTCCTCGAAGCCGACGGCTATACAGTCGAGCGCGTCAACTGAACCTTACGGCTGTTTGTGAATTTTATGTGAATCCCTTGACAAACCGCGAAAATCGTGGTATAATATAATTGACTTGGATAACAAGTCTCCTTGAGCATTGATAAACGCCGTGGTGTAGTGAGTTTTTCCACGGCGTTTGTTTTTTACAGAGGTATGCTCCTCTCCGTATTGTGCAGGGTTCGGGGAACGTGCCTGCTTTCACGCTGTGGGATTAGCCCTTTTTATTGCGCTCTATAAGCCATTTGACCCACTCGAAAACTCCCGTTGCCGCAAAGCTTCCGACAA
>CACZJT010000118.1 GCA_902781565.1 uncultured Ruminococcus sp. | reverse complement strand
AAACCCTTCTGAAGAAGGGTTATTCCCTTGACTCTTTCCTAAGACTTTTGGTCTGTGCTACAGTGTGCCGCTTTCTTTATTTGTGCTTGCGGTCATTTTACGCTTTCGCTCTTTGTACTTTGCGGCTTCGGCGGAGCGCAGCGTCCGCATAAACGTCCGCCGAAGGCGGACACCTTCAATTCCGAATTCCGAATTCCGAATCACTTCGCGTATTTCTCAACAAATTCCTTATCCGAGAAATAGTCAACGCCTATGGCATTCCTTACGAGCTTCAATGTCTCGTTCGATACCTCGACAGCATGATCCGTGCCCTTGCGGAGAATGTTCAGAAGCTCGCCCTTGTCCTTCGCAAACTCCTCACGGCGCTCGCGTATGGGCTTCAACATCTCCTGCATTACCGCATTTAAGAACTTCTTGCACTTCATGTCGCCCAATCCGCCCTTGGTGTAATGCTCCTTCATCTCGTCGAGGTTCTGATAGTCGGGGCAGTATTCCGCAAAATGCTCGGGGGTCGAGAATGCGTCCAGGTAGGTGAACACCGTGTTGCCCTCCACATGACCCGGGTCGCTGACGTTGATGTGGGTCGGGTCGGTGTACATGGACATTACCTTCTGCTTTAAGGTCTTTTCGTCGTCCTTCAGGTAAATGCAGTTCCCGAGGGATTTCGACATCTTCGTGCCGCCGTCGGTGCCCACAAGACGGTTGCAGCTCGAATTGTCGGGGAGTATCGCTTCGGGCTCAACGAGGATATCGCACTTGTAGATACGGTTGAAGGCGCTGACGATCTCCCTCGCCTGCTCCAGCATGGGGAGCTGATCCTCGCCCACGGGAACGTACTTCGCGCGGAAAGCCGTGATGTCCGCCGCCTGGCTGATGGGGTAGGTCATGAAGCCCACGGGGATAGAGCGCTCGAAGTTGCGCATCTTGATCTCCGACTTTATGGTGGGGTTGCGCTCCAGCCTTGACATGGTGACGAGGTTAGAGTAGTACATCGGAAGCTCCGTGAGCGCGGGAATGTGCGACTGAACGAATATAGTGGTCTTTGCGGGGTCGAGCCCTACCGCAAGGTAGTCGAGGGTCACTTCGAGGATATTCGCACGTATCTTCTCGGGGTTCTCTGCGTTGTCGGTGAGCGCCTGCAAGTCGGCTATCATTACGAAAGGCTCATACTTGCCCGTGTTTTGCAGCTTTACTCTCGTGGAGAGCGAGCCCACATAATGCCCGAGATGAAGCGCCCCCGTAGGACGGTCGCCTGTGAGGATAATGTTGTTTTCTGCCATTTTCTGCCATTCTCCTTATATATAATTATATTTTGGACTTGTTGATAAATTCGAGTATAACTCCGCGCCTGCCGCAGCTTCAAGCCGCAGCCGCCGCTTTTTCCGAAGCCTCCGAGCCGTCCTTTTCAAACAGCTTCATCAGGAGCGGGAACAGGAACGCCACATAGAACATCTGCAAAAAGCATGAGATGATCGTTCCCGCGGGACCTTCGATATGCTCCTTTATCGGGGGCATTATGATAAGGCTCACGATGTAGTATCCGAAAACGCCGACGGTAAGACGTGTGACCCTCTGTACGACGGAAACGTCCGTGGTGAACTTCACGAAACGCTTTTCGAGTATCCAACCGATAAGGAACGCCGCGCACCAGCCCACCGCCTTGAAGGTGTCGTTTGCCATTTTTGCGCCGTCAACGAGCAGTTTTCCCTCGGCGTCATAGTCGGCGGGATATGATTTGAGCTTCGCAAAGACCGCCAGCCCTGCCGCCAATGCTATGCCGATGATGAGTACGATGAAGTCCTTTTCGGGGTGAGCGGAGAGGTACTTCATCAGCTTCATGGTGAGCCACATCACGAGCACTCCCGCGAGACCTCCCACAAGAACGTCCTGCGGAGTGTGTACCCCGAGATAGCACCTGCTGAACATCACGAGCAGCAATATCAGCCCGAGTATTATCCGAAGTATGCGGGGAAGGTCTTTTTTCAGCGCACCCCCGCCGAATACCGCGGAGGCGTTCATCGAGTGACCGCTGGGGAACGAATAACCCGTTGCCGTGGTCATAGAGTCGCCGTAGGGTATGACCCTCGGGTCGCGTATCCACGGTCTGTAGACGCAGGCGGTGATCTTCAAAGCCCCGTTGACCAGCCTGTTCCCGCACCAGCCCATGAGCATATAAACGCCCGTTTCCTTGCTGAAGCACCAGTATATGACAGCCATTATCAGGATAGCCGTGTTCAGCTCGCCCATGAAAGTCATCTTCGAGAGGAACTCCGCAAGAAAAGCTCCCGCTCCGTTTCGGAACTCCTGTAGTCCCAACAGTATGTCAATATCCATTTTCGCTCCTTACAGTTTTGCCGCTTCTTTAACGGCGTTCACTATCGCCATAGATTTGTTCACGCTCTCCTCGTACTCCTTTTCGGGGTCGCTGTCGAGGACAACTCCGCCGCCTGCCTGAACGTATGCCTTGCCGTTTCGGAAAAGCACCGTCCGTATGGCGATGCAGGTATCTATGCTCCCGTCATAGGCGAGATACCCGACCGTGCCGCCGTAAAGACAGCGCTTAGTGGTCTCAAGCTCGTCTATGATCTCCATAGCCCGGACTTTCGGCGCTCCCGAGAGAGTTCCCGCGGGAAGCACAGCCATAAGTGCGTCCATAGGTTTCCTGCCCTCCGCAAGCTGTCCCTCCACGCTCGAAACAAGGTGCATGACCTTCGAGTAACGCTCGACTATCATGTTTTCGGTAACTTTCACGCTCCCGAACTTCGACACCTTGCCGACGTCGTTTCGCCCGAGGTCAACGAGCATCATATGCTCGGCGCGTTCCTTGGGGTCGGAGAGGAGTTTCTTTTCGTTGGCTAAGTCCTCCGCGTCGGTAGCGCCGCGCTTTATCGTTCCCGCTATCGGACGGTTGACTATCTTACCGCCGTTCACCGATATGAGCATTTCGGGAGAAGCCCCCGCGTAAGCGTAGTCAAGACAGCTGAAATAGAACAGATACGGCGAGGGGTTGGTGGTGCGGAGCATTCTGTATACATCAAAGCTGTCGGGGGGGTTATCTATCTCGAATCTCTGGGAGGGCACGACCTGGAAGATATCTCCCGCGCGGATATATTCCTTGGCTTTCTCGACATTTGCCATGTACTGCTCCTTTGTGATGTTGGAGCGTACCTCGGCGGCGGTGTCGCTGTCCTCTCTGTAGCCCCGTACCTTCGGGGTGTAGTTTTTGAGTATCTCTATTACCTCTTTCACCTTGTCCTCGCAGGCGGCGTACTGCTTATCCAAGTCGCCGTCGGCGGAGATGTTGAGGGTGATTATCGCCTTATTGCTCAGGTGGTCGTAAGCCACCAGCTTGTCGTAGTTGAAAAGCTCCGCGTCGGGAAGCCCGAGGTCGTCCGTCGGCGGTGAGGTAAGGGTCTTTTCAAAGTACCTCACCATATCGTAGGAGAAGTATCCCATGAGCCCGCCCGTGAGCTTGGGTCTGCCGGGTATCTTGGGGGAGCGGTTCTTTTCGACCAGTCCGTTAAAGAACTCGGCGGGGTCTTTGATCTCGATGATCTCCCTCTCGCCCGAAAGCTCCTCGACAACGGCAGTGCCCTTGTTTAAGGTTATGCGCTGTTTCGGCTGAATGCCGATGTAGGAGTAACGTCCCCAGCTGTCCTTGTTGTCTACCGATTCGAGGATAAAGCAGTTGATGAACGCCTCATGGAGGGCGTTAAAAAGGTGTATGGGCGTAAAGGAATCCATCAGCAGCTCGTGGAACACGGGAACGTTCCTGTAATCCTTCAAGAGCCTTGCGACCTCTTCCTTAGCGGGACTGAGAATTGCATTTGCCATTGTCATGACCTCCGTTCTTTCTTTTCGTTGACTTGATGAATGGTATCGCTTGACAGACCAAAATGTATGTGCAAGCCATTGTTGCGCTATCACGGCAAATGGCAATAAAAAAAGCCCTATCGCCACACAGCTGCAACAGCTATGGGACGGTAAGACCGTGGTGCCACCCAATTTCACGGACATGATCTGTCCGCCTCGGCAGGTACACTCTCGCCCTTTGGCTCGATAAATACCCTGTCACACTAACGCAGGAAACGCGGCAGCCGATACTTGCGGAAAATATAGAAAACCGCTTTGTCGGCGCTCCTCACAGACCCATTCGCCCAAAGCTCCGCTGTATGCTCACACCGACCGCATACTCTCTGAAAACCTTGCAGGGGGTTACTTACTTCTGCTCAAAGGATTTGCTCTGTATTCAAATTTGATAATACCATAATATACGATAGAAATGAACACAAATAGCAGAAATTATAAACTTTTCGTAAATAATCCCCCTCGAAAAAAGCGGACGGCAAAGACCGTCCGCTGTGTGTTCGTCAGAGCAAGCTCCTATCAGAATCCGTCTATCGTCAGCTCATCGCCGCCGAAGCCCCATTCGCCGCCCTGATCGCCCTGATCGTAGGAGGGCGCTTCTGTCTGCTGACCTCCGTTGTCCCAGCCCTGGTTCGGGTCTATGGAGGGCAGGGGAGCCTCGGTGTACTGAGTATCGGTATCGCTGTAGCCCGTATTGTCGTCGAACTCGGGGAACAGCATGGAATCATTGTAGTCAAGGGGATCCGTTTCTGTATATTCGGGGAGATCGGGAGCAAATTCGTCCTCGTCCTCGTCGTCGTCCTCATCATCGTCCTCGGAGGAAGTGGTCGTCCACTGTGACCATGCGGTAGTCGTGGTCGTTGTGGTAGTCGTTGTGGTCATGGGTTCCTCGTCGTCCTCGCCGAAGCTGATTATTCCCCACATACCGTCAACGCAGACCCACGCCTTCTTGTGGTGGACCGGTCTTGCCTGTGAGAATTCGCTGGACTTCACAAGGCATTTTCCCTCTATGTTATAGTATCCGAAGGAGGAATTTATGCTGACCGCAAGGAAATCCTCGGAGTAGAGGAAGGGGTGTCCCGAGTCGATATCGTCGCTCATCTCGCCGTTATAGGCGCTGAAAACGCCGTCACAGCGGAAGTCTATGAGCTTCTGTCCCTTGGGGTCGAAGTAGCCCCATTTGTCGCCCTTTTTGAGGGCGAATGCGGTAGTCCCGCCGCCCTTGTAGGGGGGAGCATAGTAATCGTCGTATTCAAAATCGAGGACTACCTCGCCGTTGCTGACGATGCCGTAGCCGCCCTGACCCTCATCGGGCTCGACCAGCTCCATTCTGCCGTAGGACTCATAGACGGAAGCCTTCTGAGCGACAACGGCTTTTTTATCGGTATACTCCGACACAGCCCAGTCGTCTGACTCGCGGGTGACGTAGCATTTTTTGTTCTCGGTATCGTAATAATACTTCACTCGGGAGCTTCCGTGGGAGTTGTAGCTCGTAGCGATATGTCCCTCATCGTCCATAGTGCAGTATTCGCGTTCGCCTGTCTTTTCGTTCTTTATGTTATAGAGCACGATCTGACCGCCCGGGTCGAGGAAGTAGTATTTATATTCGGGCTTGATAACGATACTGCCGTTATAGTCGATAAAGCCGTAAAGACCGTTCTGGCAGATGACCGCAAGCTCGCGGTACATCTGATTGACCTCATCGAGGTCGGTATTTATCTGGCTGCCGTCAAAGACGATGATATTCTCGGCGGTGACTCTGGGCTGAACGAACCAGGTATAGTTGACCACCTCGTTATTCATGAGCACCTGTTCATCGGCGTAATCCATTTCGGGGATATAATCCTCATCGGCAGTCTGCCGATGTTCACCCGGGAGGGTACAACCCGCGAAAGACAGCACTGCCGCCGCGATAAGCGGAAGCAGTCTCCGAAGTGTTTTGACCTTATGTTTTATTAAAATTTTCACCTGAGATCTGTTCCTCCAATATAACTATATCCGCCGCAGAGATATCTGCGGCAAAGACCTGTACACCTATTATACACCATTTACCGAGAATAGTCAATAAGTATAATGTCACAAAACAAGGAAAAAAGAGTGGTGATTTTTCACGAAAGGGTAAATCATATTTTGTGGGGCTGGATAATTCGGAATTTGGAATGCGGAATGCGGAATTGAAGGTGTCCGCCTGCGGCGGACGTTTATGCGGACGCGGTTTCGCGAGCGAAACGCGCTCCGCCGAACCCGCAAAGTACAAAGAGCGAAAGCGCAAAATGACCGCAAGTAAAATAAAAAGAAGAAGCTCTCTGTAGCACAGACAGCGGGTCCAGCCGCGCGAGGCTGGCGAGGATTCCTAAGGGCGAGGAGCC
>CACZJT010000117.1 GCA_902781565.1 uncultured Ruminococcus sp. | reverse complement strand
GCGATTTTTGCACAACCCCAAACCCGCCGTCAGGCGGGCAATGGCAAGCCCCGACCCTACACCAAATAGTGCAACGAGGTCAGCCTTACAAATTATGATTTTTTGCATTTATTTTTCATTTCCCGATACCGCTTATTATCACGTCGGTATCACATTTTTGTTGTATATTGTTAGTGTCGATATTCATCGGCACGATATGTCGGCTTTTACCCCAAGCCGTCATATTTTCCGACAGAGAAATTTGTCGGCTTCTCCCCTATATTATAATGTTTTTATTTGTCTGATTGGCTCCCGTTCACTTTGCGGGAGTTCTTTTTTTATCTGCGCTTCCTGCGCTTTGATGACTTCCGCACCGAATATCCGAACGTCCCCAGCTGCTCTCCGAGCGAAAAATACGCTCCGTGTGAATACGCTAAAAGCCCCGCTTTTTCAAGCGCCAGCCGACCCTTGCCGTCTATCAGCTCCTTAGCCGCACCTACGCTCACGATGTCTGCTGTGAACATATCGTGGGAGCCCAGCGGTATGACCTCCCGCACCCTGCATTCAAGGCTCACGGGACACTCCGCGACCGAGGGCGCTCCTACCTCCGCAGAGGCTACAGCCGTAAGCCCCGTCAGCGCGAATTTGTCCGTGTCTCTGCCGCTTTTCACGCCGCAGAGGTCAACTGCCCTTACAAGCTCTTTTACGGGCAGATTTATCACGAACTCCCCCGTTCGCTTGATGATATCATGAGAGTACCGCTCGGGGCGTACCGAGATGTAGGTCACGGGCGGTCGGGTGCATAGCACTCCCGTCCACGCTACGGTCAGGACGTTCGGCTCCTCGGGCGTGCCGCAGCTCACCAGCGCGGGCGGCAGCGGCGCCGTCAGGACACTGCCCTTCCAATGCTCCTTATCAAACGTATGTGACATAGCTCACCTCACAGATCGTCCCTGCCCAGCTTTTCGCTTATCCTGTCATAGTACCTGTAGAGCAGCTGGGTCTTGTTTTCGAGGAAATAATAGTGGCTGATGTAGGGTATCAGAAGTGCTAAAAACAGCGCCGCAAGCGGTATCAGCAGAACATTTTCGGTCACGACGATCACAAGGAAACACGCCACCGTACACAGCGCAAACAGTATCATCACGAACAGATGTACGAAACGTTCGTGCTGAAAATAGCGTGTCTTTTCCTTGTGTATCCTCATGAGCCTTGCTAAGTCTGTGCTCTCGTCGGCAAGCGCCGCATCGAGGAACGCGATGTATTCGAGAAAATATTTTTTCATCTGCCGCCTGCCTTAAAGGTCGAATTTTATCCCGTTCTCGATCTCCAGCGCTTCGAGCTTGTCGTCCTTGAACTTCCGCTCGGCGTCTATCTTTAACTGCTGTGCGACGGTGGAATCCAGCAGTCCGCCCACCAGTTTGTAGTTGGCGGCGGTGCGCTTGAAGAAGTTACGCGCCTTGGCGGGGTTCTTGCGGCGCTTGCGGGAGTCGTCGAGTATGACAGCCATTCCCGCCGCGAGCCCCAGCCCGATGAGCGTCCGCTCCGCGTTCCCCGATACCTGATAGGCAAAGGTCGCCTTCTTGGGCTCGGACTCCTGCTTCTTTGATTCGGCGCGTGACTGTTTGAGCTTCTTCACCGCCTTGTTTATCATTGCTTTTTTCTTCTCGTCCATGATGTTTCTCCGATCGTTCCTCGTCAGTCGTGAGTTTTAACGGCTCTGCCCGTGCTGAACGGATTTGCGGGACGTTCGGCGGGCTGTTCCTGCGGCGCGGGCGGTGCGGGCTGTACGGGCGCGGGCTTTGGAGCCGCCGCCCTTGCCGTACCGACCTTCCTTATGGCGGGAGCAGGCTCGCTTTTAGCCTTAGCTGCGGTCCCGGGCTTTGCGGCGGTTTTCTTAGCCGCAGCCGCCTGCTTTTTCGTCCCCGTGGTGGTGGAGTAGGACAGCCCCGTCCCGGGAATGCCTACCGTCGTGGTCTGTCTGCCCGTGGTGCTTATGGTGTGATGAACGCCCTTTTTTCCGATGGTGACGGAAGCGCTTTTCTTCCCGAGGTTGAGCTTCAAGCCCTTCCCTAAACTGATAGTCTTACGAAAATTGAACCCCATCTCATGACCCCCTTTTTGTCAATTCGGAATTCGGAATGTTGAATTAGGAATTGAAGGTGTCCGCCGTTGGCGGACATTTCTGCGGTCGCTTTGCTCCGCAGTTTATCGAAAGCATTTCGCCCGGTAAAGTCTAATACTGTGCCTTCAATTCCGCATTCCGAATTCCGAATTCCTAATTCCAGATGTCGTCCCCCATGCCCGAGAGGTAGGCGGTGAGTTCCTCAGCCATTTCGTACTGCTCGGGTATGCGGGGGTGTCCGGGCGTGGCTTTGCCCGTGCGTGTGAACATAAAGTGCGTGATCTTCGGGTCGTCAAGCTCGCGGGTTATCTCCTCCACCGCGTCGTCCCAGGCGCTGTCATGGCAGAGCACCGTCAGCAGAAGCACGAAAATCGCCTTGGGGTACTTGGCTCTCAGGTCGAGAACGATCTTTTTGTACGCCGACTTCCACCTCTCGCGGAACTCGGGGTCGTTGATGTCCGGGTCGCCCTCGGCTTCGTTGTGCTGGTCGTTCTGACCTACCGCGAAAAGCACTACATGGGGGATATACTTCGAGAAATCCCACTTTGTATAGCCGCCCTCCGCTTCGGGGAAGTAGCACACCTTGTCGTAAGCCGTTTCCATGCCGATGAAGTCCGGAGCGTGATACCAGCCCGTGTTGTCGAATATGGCGATACCGCCCTGCGCCGTGTCGTGGAGCTGTGCGCCCAGGTTACGCGCTGTTATGAAAGCATAGGAGTACCATGCATTGTCGAAGGTGCCGTCGTGACCCTCGGGGTCGTTCTGTCCCACACAGTCGATGGCTTCCACCACCGCCCCCGCCGACACGCTGTCGCCGAAGCACTCTATCCTGCGCTTGGGGAGCGGCTTTGCGGGCAGCAGCTCGGCGCAGTCGTCCAGCTCGAAGCCCTTGAACTCGAAATAGTGTGTGGCGTCCTGACGCTTGTAGAGGGTGATCTCATGCTCGGTGTTTTCGAGCCCCTCCGCGAGGGTGAGGGTGATGTCCTCCTCCTTGTGGTCGAAGGGAACTTTTGTCACCTTGCCGTCTATGACAACGCCCAGCTCCATTTTGTTGTAGAACCTGTGATTGCGTATAGTGCAGGAAATGTCTGTACCCTTAAAGCGAACCGTCACGGAAGTCCCCGCGAAAACAAAGCGCGGGAAGCCCTCGTACATCTCTATGCGCCCCATGTAAGTCAGCACCGCGTTGCGCGGCTGAACCTTAGTTCCCATAGATTACCTCCTTTACAGCCTGAATCTGCCGTTTGTATTTTTGTATGCTCCGAGCTGTTTCTTGTGAGCCGTGAGCATGAGAAATATCTCCTTGTTTTCCTGTTTCGCGGCGTGGGTGATGTAGGTATTGATGTTCCGCGAGGACAGAAAGCCTCCGTATTCAATGACCGCCCTCACAGCGGGGATATTCCCCGCGCGTACCATATGTCCGAACAGAGCGGGAAATCTCTTTTTGATGAACTCTGCCGTGCGGGGGTCGCGGGTCGCCGCAAAGTGCGCCGAGATGAAAGGATATCTCATCTCCCGCGGCATGAAATCCACCGTCCCCGTGCAGCCCTCACGGAGCCACTTGTGAAGTCCTCTCTCGAAACAGAATTCGATGGAGTCAAAGTTCAGTTCGTTCCGGTCAAGGAATATATCCATGTACCGATAGTGTATATGCCGTACTCCCGAGCGGAAAAAGGTGTATGCTCCGATGTCCTCCACAAAGCCCGGGATAGTGATATCCTTGAGGGAAAAGGTCTCCATGAAAGCCCCGTTGTCGATGTAGTTCACGCTGTCGGGGAGAGCTACCGAGGTCAGGGCGATACAGCTGTTGAAAGCGTCGTAGCCTATGATCCGCACACCTTCCGGTATCTCGATCGAGACCAGCGAGTGACAGCAGTCGAAGGTACAATCGGGTATTTTGTAAAGTCCTGCCGAAAGCCGAACATCGCAGAGCTTATGACAGTCAGCAAAGACCTTTTTGCCCATTTCCGTCACGCTGTCGGGCATGATCACCGACCGAAGCTCATGACAGCCCGAGAATGCTTCCGCGCCGATCTCGGTCACTCCGTCGGAGATGACTACTTCCTCCAGATACTCCGCCCCGTAAAAGGCGTGGGGAGCTATCTTCTTTACCTCGGGCGGGATAAGGAGCTTTGTAACGTCGGGGTCGTCATGGTAGTTTATCAGTGTGTTCTTTTCTATGCGCATTTATTCGGCTGTCTCGGTGACGGCTATGCCCAGTTCTTCGAGCTGTTCTTTGTCCACTGCGGACGGGCAGGCGCTCATCAGCTCGCTTGCGTTCTGCACCTTCGGGAAGGCTACCACGTCGCGCAGGGAATCCGCGCCGCAGAGCATCATGCTTATCCTGTCAAGACCGAAGCCCATACCTCCGTGAGGGGGAGCGGCGTAGCGGTAAGCGTCAACGAGGAAGCCGAACTTGGCGGCTATCTCCTCATCGGTGAGCCCCAGAGCCTCGAACATCTTCTGCTGTAATTCGTAGTCGGTGATACGCATGGAACCGCTCGAAAGCTCCACGCCGTTCAGAACGAAGTCGAAAGCCTGCGCTCTTACCGAAGCGGGGTCGCTGTCTAAGTCTTTCAGGCATTCCTCCATAGGCATGGTGAAGGGGTGGTGCATGGCGAGCCACTTGCCCGACTCGTCGTCGTACTCAAAGAAGGGCATCTCGGTGATAACGAGGAAATTCAGCTTGTCGGCAGGAATGATGTCCATGCGCTTTGCAACGATAAGACGAAGCGCACCCAGCACGGGCAGAGCTACCTTATCCTTATCGGCGGCGATGAGCACGAGGTCGCCCTCCTTGGCGCCAAGAGCCGCGGTGATGCGGTCGAGGTCGCCCTCTCCAAGGAACTTCTTGAAGGAGCAGTTAGCACCCTCGGAAGTCCAGCGGATATAAGCAAGACCCTTTGCGCCTATGCCCTTTGCGTGGTCAACGAGCTTGTCGATCTCCTTGCGGGTGTAGGTAGCCGCCGCGCCCTCGGCAACGATGGCGCGAACAGAGCCGCCCGCCTCAACAGCCCCCGTGAACACGGGGAATTCTATGCCCTTGACAGTCTCGGTGATGTTCTGTATCTCCATTCCGAAGCGGGTATCGGGCTTATCGGAGCCGTAGCGTTCCATAGCGTCGGCGAAAGTCAGTCTCGGGAGCGGCAGAGCAACCTCCTTGCCGAGGACGCTCTTTACGACGTGTGCAAGGAAGCCCTCGCCCATGCCGATAAGTCCGTCAACGTCGGTGAAGCTCATTTCGAGGTCTATCTGCGTAAATTCGGGCTGACGGTCGGCACGCAAGTCCTCATCGCGGAAGCAGCGGGCGATCTGAACATATCTGTCGTAGCCCGACACCATGAGCAGCTGCTTGTATATCTGCGGCGACTGGGGCAGGGCGTAGAAGCTGCCCTTGTGTACGCGGGAGGGCACGAGGTAATCTCTTGCGCCCTCGGGAGTGGAGCGCATCATCATGGGCGTTTCGATCTCTAAGAAGCCGTTGGAGTAGAAATACTCGCGGGCAGCCTTGGCGATCTCGTGGCGCATGATGAGATTGCGCTGGAGCTTAGGATTTCTGAGGTCTAAATATCTGTAGCGGAGTTTGAGCTCCTCGTTGACCTTATCGGAATTAGTCACCTCAAAGGGAGTAGTCTGTGCCCTTGAAAGAATGCGGAGGTCATCGACTGCGATCTCTATTTTGCCCGTCTTCATCTTGGGGTTAGCCTCGTCGCGGTCGCGGACGGTGCCGTGAGCCATGAGGACGTATTCGCCCTTGACCTGCTGAGCCTTAGCGAAGACCTCGCGGTCGGTCTCGTCATTGAAAGCGAGCTGCACGAGTCCCGTGCGGTCGCGGAGGTTAATGAAAATTATATTTCCCACATCGCGCACCCTGTCCGCGAACCCGCAGACAGTGACCTCGCAGGGAGTAAGCGGCACCTCGCCGCAGTAATGAGTTCTTTTCAAGCCTTTCATAGTATCATTTCTGAGTTCCATTTTCAATACTTCCTTTCAATATTATGGTAAATCATAATTTGCAGAGCAGACCGCGTTGCACTATTTGGTGCAGGGGGTACGAACTATGTTCGTACAGGGCTTGCTCCCGCCGTTCGATCTGCACAATTCTGTGTAGGGTGGGGGCTTGCCCCCACCTCGGATTACAACAAATGCTACGTTGACCACAGTCATTGT
>CACZJT010000116.1 GCA_902781565.1 uncultured Ruminococcus sp. | reverse complement strand
AGAAATTGCGTTAGCAAAAAAGCGCCTCCGGGCGCGCTAGCCCGGCGGGGTATGGGGCAGCGCCCCATTTCAATCAGACCGCGCGCAAAGCAACTGTGCCTTAAACTCAAACCACGCGCGGTCTGTTCTTCCTTTGGCGCGCGGCGAAGCTCGCGCGTAACACATGAAGCCGTAGCAACAAAACGAAACGACGTGGGTGTTGTAGGGCAAACTCGTTCGGGGGACATTTCCTGCCCGAACGCCGTAAACGCTCATGAACCCCCGCGCCGACGGCTTTTGCGCCGACGGCTTTTGTCGCCGCCGCTTCAAGAGTCGCGGTCGAGCTTACGCCGACCGCAAGCGGAATTGCAAACCGCGCGTGGGTTTGCGTTTAAGGGGAATTTACTCTGCGCGCGGTTTGATTATAATGGGGCTCCGCCCCATACCCCGCCGGGCTAGCGCGCCCGGAGGCGCTTTTTGCTAACGCAATTTCTCCGTGTTGGTTGTCTTCAGTCAAATAAACGTGGGTCAAAGTCCCTTGAACGACTGCCGCGGGTGTCATATAGTTTGGCAACAAATAATTTTTGCCAAAGGCAAAAATGCCGCGAACTTCGTGCAGGGGTCTCCCCTGCAGATTATGATTTATCACAGTAACATTAATAGCGCAGCATCAAAGTGTTGTCAACAAAAAACCTACTTATTGCCTTAAATACACTCCGTTGGACTCGATATAATCCTCCATATCGTCCTTGTAGTGCAGACCTAACGGATCGGTGTCGGCTTTGAGCGCCCGCTGTCCGATGTCGTGACGGTAGTGGACGTTCTCCCAGCTTATACGGCTCACCGCGTCATAGGAGCGGCGAAGCGCTTCCGCAAGCGTCAGTGCCGTGCAGGTCACGCCCAGCACACGCCCTCCGTTCGTGAGGAACTTGCCGTCTGCGGAGAGCTTCGTGCCCGCATGGTAGACGAATGCACCCTCGACTTGTCCCTTGTCGTCAAGACCGCTTATCTCCAGCCCCTTTGGATAGCTCAGCGGATAGCCGCCCGAAGCCATTACCACGCAGGTGCAGCTTCCCGACTTCCACCTGATGTTCAGGTCGCCGAGCCTGTGCTCGTATATCGCCTCGAATATCTCCGCAAGGTCGGTGTCCAGCATGGGGAGCACCACCTGCGTTTCGGGGTCGCCGAAGCGGCAGTTGTACTCTATGACCTTGGATCCCTTGGGTGTCAGCATAAGCCCGAAGTAAAGACAGCCCTCAAACGTCCTGCCCTCGGCATTCATGGCTTCGATCGTGGGCTTGAATATCTTCTCCATGCACTCGGCGGCGATCTCGTCGGTGTAGTAGGGGTTCGGGGCAACGGTGCCCATGCCGCCCGTGTTAAGACCCTCGTCGCCGTCCAGCGCTCTCTTGTGATCCATAGAGGATATCATCGGAACGACGGTCTTTCCGTCGGTGAAGGAAAGCACCGATACCTCGGGTCCCGTCAGGTATTCCTCGATGACGATACGTGCGCTCGACTTGCCGAATTTCAGCTCGTCTATCATCTCATGTACAGCCTGCACCGCTTCCTCCTCGTTCTGCGCGAGGATAACGCCCTTACCGAGCGCCAGACCGTCAGCCTTTATGACCGCAGGATAGCTGTTCTGCTCCTTGAGGTATTTTATCGCGCTCTCGCTGTCGGTGAACACCTCGTAAGCCGCCGTGGGTATGCCGTACTTCTTCATCAGCTCCTTCGAGAATACTTTAGAGCCCTCGATGATCGCGGCGTTCGCCCTGGGTCCGAAGGTCTTGAAGCCCTTAGCCTGCAAAGCGTCCACCATTCCGAGCACCAGCGGGTCGTCGGGCGCAACAGCCACCATGTCCGGCTTCAAGCGCTCCGCAAGCGCCACAACGCCTTCGATATCGGTCGCCGACACGTCAAAGCATTCGGCGTACTTCGAGATACCGCCGTTCCCGGGGGCGCAGTATATCTTATCCACCTTGGGAGAATCGGCGAGCTTCATCACGATAGCGTGCTCTCTGCCGCCTCCTCCGATAACCAGTATATCCATATCCTGTTCCTTTCTTATGCGAACTTGAAGCTCGCGATAACTTTGTCGAATTCGGGCTTCATCTTATCGAAAACGCTGTCTATGGAGCCGTAGGTGAGTACAACGAGCTTGTTGTTCTCGCAGTTTATCATCAGCGTGAGCTTCATGGTGAATTCGCCCATGTTATAGGAAAGCGTCACCGAGTAGACATCACGTCCGCCCAGCTTGTCCTCTCCCGAGGACAGCACCTCAAAGGAGTCCATGCCCGAATACTGCTTCTCCAGCAGCTCCGCGTATTTCTTGGAGTTGTAGCCCTGCAAAGCGGGATCCTGCATAGCTACCACATTGAAGCTGGCACTCTGATCGAGGGGGTCGTCGGTGGTGACGCTGTACTGGAATGAGCAGTCCACACCGACCTCGGTGGTCTGCTTCCATGTGCTCTCGTCCGCTTCGAGACTGTACAGAGCGGAGGTCAAAACGCCGTTCTCATAGGTCTTTTTGAGCGTTGCGGCTTTCTCGGCGATCTCCTCTTCTTTCGACTTGTCGAGAACGTCCTGCATAGTGAGTTCTTTGTCTTCCTCGGAGGAGTTTTCAGCAGTATTTTCGCTGCCGTCAGCCGTTTCGTCCGCCTTGTCTCCGATGCTGTCCGGCTGCGGCTGATCCGCGGGAGCTTCGGCGTCTGCGGCTGTACTCCCGGCGTTCTCGGCGGCGGAAGTCACCTCGGTGCTTTCAGTCTTTTCGGAGGAGCTTTCATCGGAAGCCTTACCGCAGGAAGCGGCACCTGTCATCATTACCGCCGCAAGCAGGGCGGCGGCTATTCTCTTGATCGTCATATCTTCTCTCTCTTTGGTGATATCAGTGGTGGAACAGTCTTATGCCCGTGAACGCCATAGCCATGCCGTACTTGTTGCAGGTCTCTATAACGTTGTCATCGCGGATAGAGCCGCCCGGCTCTGCGATGTACTTGACGCCCGACTTATATGCACGCTCGATGTTGTCGCCGAAGGGGAAGAATGCGTCTGAGCCCAGCGCAACATCGGTATTCTTTGCGAGCCATGCCTTCTTTTCCTCGCGGGTGAAAACGGCGGGCTTTTCCTTGAAGATGGTCTGCCATGTGCCCTCCGCGAGAACGTCCTCGTACTCATCGCCGATGTAAACGTCTATAGCGTTGTCGCGGTCGGCGCGGCGGATATCGTCCCTGAACTGCAAGCCCATGACCTGCGGAGACTGTCTGAGCCACCAGTTGTCGGCTTTCTGACCCGCGAGGCGAGTGCAGTGTATGCGCGACTGCTGACCCGCGCCTATGCCGATAGCCTGTCCGTCCTTGACATAGCATACGGAGTTGGACTGGGTGTATTTGAGGGTGATGAGGGAGATCAGCAGGTCCATCTTTTTATCATCGGGGATATCCTTGTTCTCGGTGACTACGTTCGCGAGCATATCGTTGTCGATAAGAAGCTCCTGACGTCCCTGCTCGAAGGTCACGCCGAACACCTGCTTGCGCTCCACGGGGTTCGGGGTGTAGTTTTCGTCGATCTGAATGATGTTGTAGGTACCCTTGCGCTTGGACTTTAATATCTCCAGCGCTTCATCGGTGTAGCCGGGGGCGATAATGCCGTCCGATACCTCGCGCTGTATGATCTTCGCGGTGGAAACGTCACAGACGTCAGAGAGGGAGATGAAGTCGCCGTAGCTGGACATTCTGTCCGCACCTCTCGCTCTCGCATAAGCGCAGGCGAGGGGGGAAAGCTCTCCGAGATCGTCCACCCAGTAAATTTTCTTTAAGGTATCGGACATCGGTCTGCCCACAGCCGCGCCCGCAGGGGAAACGTGCTTGAAAGAGGTCGCCGCAGGAAGTCCCGTGATCTTCTTTAATTCTCTCACCAGCTGCCAGCCGTTGAAGGCGTCGAGCAGGTTGATATAGCCGGGCTTGCCGTTAAGAACGGTTATCGGCAGATCGCCGCCGTCCTCCATGAATACTCTCGAAGGCTTCTGATTGGGGTTGCAGCCGTATTTCAATAACATTTCGTTAGCCATTGTAATTCCTCCTTATTGTGTCCGTGATACCACCCTATGGGGTTTTCGTAAATGTATCGGCAGATGGCGGTGTAATCATCTTCGCATCGGATTATGTGTTCATAATAGTTTCTTTGCCATATGTGTTTATTAAATGCAGGCAATAATCCATGTTTTACATAACGGATATATTCATTTGATGTTTGGGTTTTAAACCATTTGATGATCTCATGTAGGGGCGCACACATAGGTGCGCCCCTACATATGGTAAATCATACTGCTAATTCATTTATGATTTTGTGAATTTGTTTACCACCCTCGTTTTTTCCTCACCCGTTGCGATGTCGATGAACCTCACGAACAGGGATACCTTGTTGTCCTCGTTGAGGGCGTTCCATAGACCCTCGGTGAATCCGTCGATGTCGTTCGGGACGGCTATCTTCTTGGGTTCGCCCTCAAAGGAGGGCAGGGGAGAGCCGTCGCCCATGTAGGTGTGGATAAAATGTCCCGCGCCCGCCACGGGGTTCGAGTAGCTGAATGTGAACCTCTCCACGCAGGAGGGGTCGCCGTCCGCAGATTTGAGTATCGACATGGCGTAGTTATACTGTCCGTCGCCGATGTGCATTATGCCCGAGATACGGGGGGTGTAGTTGGGCTCGTCGTCCTCATACTCTCTTGTGCGGAGCGACTGCTCGAAGGTCTGCTGCTTGTCCATAAGCTCATAGATGGTGTCGGTCTGGTCGCCGTTTGTGACTATGGTCTTGTTCCCGAGCTTGCGGACGGGCGAGTAGATGATAAGGTGCGGGTCGGAGAGCTTCGAGGGGTCGGCGGCTTCGGTCTTAATGCCGTCCTCGGTCTCGGTGAACACGCGGTTGCGGCTGTTCACGCTGCGCCCCATGATGAAGTACGCGGTAACAGCGCTCTTTCCGTCAGCGCTCTTGCCGATGATGATACCTCTGCCCGGGTAGCTGTTGCCCTTTAATTCCTCATAGATGTCGAGAGTTTTCATAGGTATTTACCTCCTCCGTAATTCTTCGGTCTTATATGTGTCACAGCCCTCATATGAGTAGCTGTGATCCGTTCCTTTGTAAAACATATCGCGGTCGTTTATCCTGTCGGTCAGGGCGGTTTTGAGCAGCAGCTTTAATTCGGTGGAGCGTATCGGACTGCGCTCCATTGCGAACAGATAGTCCTCCCTGTCCACCCTGCTCCAGTCCACCGCCAGCCCGAGCGAGGCTTTGAGCATACAGTCCAGCCATATCCTCATAGCCCTGCCGTTGCCCTCGCGGAAAGGGTGAGCGACGTTCATTTCGGCGTACTTGTCAACGATCTCATCGAAGGTCGTCTGCGGCATTTTTTCGATATGCTCCACCGCGTCCGCAAGGTAAAGCGCCGATGCAAAGCGAAAGCTGCCCTTAGCGATATTTTCATTTCTCAGCTCTCCCGCAAAGTCGTATATGTCGCCGAAAAGCGTCCGATGTATCTCTGCCAAAGCCGCAAAGCTCCCCGCTTCGAGCTCGTCAAGCCTGCCGCTGTCGAACATCTCTGCGGCGCGGGTCTTGCTTATGCGTTCCTCGGTGTCGGCAAGCTCCCGCGAGTCGGTGATGCCGAGCTTGTTTCTCAGTGCCATGCTGTCATGTTCCCGCCGTTTGATCGACGTAAGCCCTGCCGTCGCGAACGGTTATCCTGTCCTCGCAGAAAAGCGCCACGGACTTGGGGAGTATCTTCCATTCCACGTTTTCCATGATACGCCGCTGTAGGGTCTCGGGGGTATCATCGTTCAGCACCTCCACAGTGTCCTGCATGATTATGGGACCGCCGTCGCATTCGGGGGTGACGAAATGCACCGTTGCGCCCGAGACCTTAACGCCCTTTGCGAGCGCAGCTTCATGGACGTGCAGACCGTAGAAGCCCTTGCCGCAGAAGCTGGGTATGAGCGCGGGGTGTATGTTCATCATCTTGTAGGGAAAAGCCTCGAAAGCCTGTTCATCGAGTATGGTCATGAATCCCGCGTAGACCACGAGATCGGCGCCTTCTTCGATAAGCGCGTCGGTAACGGCGCGGGTGTAGGAGGCTATATCGGGGTAGTTTTTGCGGGGGATAACGCGGCTCTTTATGCCCGCGTTTGCGGCGCGTTCGAGGGCGTAAACGCCCTCTTTGGAGGAGATAACGCAGGTTATCCGACCCTCGGTGATAATGCCGTTGTTTTGCGCGTCGATAAGCGCCTGCAAATTAGTTCCGCCGCCCGAAACGAGCACGCAGATGTTTTTCATAGCTGCACCTCTTTTTGTGATAGTCAAATCATAATTTATGAAGGTAAAAGACATCTGAAACGGAGATACTGCGTTAGCAAAAAAGGCGGATCCAGCGCCGCCAACGCGCTGGCGGGGCTTGGGGCGGAGCCCCATTTTAATCAAACCGCGCGCAAAGTATCTTACCGACCTGCACAAACCACGCGCGGTTTGCAATTCCTTTGGCGCGCGGCGAAGCTCGCGCGCAGCACATGAAGCCTTTACAACAAAACGAACCGACATGGGTGTTTGTTGGGTACACCCGTTCGGGTGAAATTTGTGCCCGACCGCCGTAAACGCTCATGACCCCCCGCGCCGACGGCTTTTGTCGCCGCCGCTTCAAGAGTCGCGGTCGAGCTTACGCCGACCGCAAGCGGAATTGCAGACCGCGTTGGTTTGCGTTTAAGGGTCTTTTGCTCTTCGCGCGGTCTGATTAAAATGGGGCGCTGCCCCATACCCTGCCGGGCGGTCTGAACGCAGTCAGACACGCGCCCGGAGGCGCTTTTTTGCTAACGCAATTTCTCCATGAAGATTGTCTTTAGCCAAATAAACAGTGGGTCAAAGCCCCTTGAACGACTGCCGCGGGTGTCTGATATTT
>CACZJT010000115.1 GCA_902781565.1 uncultured Ruminococcus sp. | reverse complement strand
CCCCACGCGCTTCGCGCTCCCCTGCAAGGGAAAACCCTTCTGAAGAAGGGTTATTCCCTTGACTCTTTCCTAAGACTTTTGGTTTGTGCTACAGAGTGCTTCTTCTTTTTATTTTACTTGCGGTCAATTTACACTTTCTTTTTGCGGCTTCGGCGGAGCGCGTTTCGCTCGCGAAACCGCGCCCGCATAAACATCGCCGAAGGCGATACCTTCAATTCCGCATTCCGAATTCCGAATTATTGCTACAGAGTGCCGCTTTCTTTATTTGTGCTTGCGGTCATTTTACTCTTTTCTTCTTTTCTTCTTTTTCCCGCTCCAGTAATCGGGCGGGTCACGGTATTCTTTCACCAGTCTCGGGGCGGATAACACCGCTCCGACGGCTTTTACCGCAAAGCCTAAGCCCGCACCGATGAACGCCGCAGTCCTGTAGGTACTGTACCGCACGTTCAGCTTGTCTATTATCTCCTGCCGCATGGAGATCGTTTCGTTCTTTATCTCCGCGTCCTTTATCGCAAATGTCAGCGCCTTGTCGAGAAACGGCAGCAGCTTCCATATCAGAAAACCTATCTCCCCCGCCGATACCGCAATGACGATCACAGCGAATACCGCGTAAAACGTCCGCTCCCGCCCGTTCACTCCGTACTCGTACCGCCGCAGGACGTTGGTGTGGTGCTTCGCCATAGCAAAGGTGAACGCCGAAAGCGCCCCCGCATATATGAGCGGCAGGATAATGAACCATACTGCTGCGCTCCTGTCATGCTCTATCTTGACGCGGTCAAAGGTCGTTTGCAGCAGCATGGTCCCCAGCGCCGCAAATATACCCGCGAATATAAGCATTCGCCCGTAGAATTTCCGAAAGAATTTAGTCATCTCTGTCACCCTTAAAAATCGCGCCTGTTCATAACAACAAGCGCGATATACGGTCTGTCCTGCTCTCACTGTCGGTCGGCACGCCGCCGCAGTAAGACAATTATATCATACCCGAGCAGATTTGTCAAGATGAAAATTAAGTGTGAAAAAAGCGATAAAAACGCATTTTCCCTTGACAAATCCTTATGCCCGTGATATAATATGTATTGTTGTTCAATACGTTTTACGGGAAATTATGAAAGGAAAAGGAAAAATTCTATGAAGTTATTTGACACAAAAAAGGCTGCCGCTCTCTGCGCTGCCGTTATCGCCTGCACCGCCTTCGCGGGCTGCTCCGGCTCCGACAAGACCGACAGCAGCTCCGACAGCTCCGATAAAAGCGGCGGCGACAAGAAGCTCGAAGTCTTTATTGACGATGAGGGCACTCCCTATTTCTTCGATCAGGAAGGCAACAAGATGATGCTCTGGACTTCCGATTACGAGCTTTCTCAGCAGGACGAGGGCAAGGAAAACGTTGATCCCACCGAGTACATATTCGATAATTACGATAAGAACGGGCTTTCCTTCACGATACCCGAGGGCTGGCTGGTCGATGATTCCTACGGCGCTCCTTCGGTGCTAAAAGGCACAGGCGCCGATGATCTCGATGTGGAGAACTCCATCTCCCTCATTCCCGTTCAGATGATGTTCGGCAACGATATAGACCCCAACACCGAGGTCAACGAGAAGTTCCTCAAGAAGTATTATCAGGGTCTTGTTGACGCGGGCTTCTACAGCGATTACAAGATACTTAAAACCGGTGAGGGCAAGATCGGCGATCAGCAGGCTAAGGTATTTGACATTTCCATGACCTATGATGAATACGGCGAGGACGGCGACACCTCTAAGACTACCGCCCGCACGATAGTTTACGCCACCTCGGGCGATAACGTGTTCTGCGTGGTCATCAACTGTGACGACAACGACGAGCAGGTCAAGACCCTCACGGGCGTGTACGAGTCCTTCGCGGACAGCATCAAGCTCCCCAACGCCGACCAGATCAAGGAAATGGTCAACGCGGGCATGAGCGAGTTCGAGTCGGACGATGAGGACGCGGACTTCGACGACGAAGCTCAGGAGATCGAGGTAGAGACTCCCGCGGAATAACGGCGGAATTATCTTGGCTGTTGGTTATTTTCCTGCCTTGCGGCAGGTTTGGGGTTGCACAAAAATCGCATTCGCTCTTTTGTGCAATTAAATCGGCGATACGTCTTGTTCACAGGACGTTGTGCGGGGCTGTTACTCTGTCCCTTACTTGTCGGGAGCTTTTGATATCGCCGATTTAAACGGACGGTTCGTGCGCTTTTTTTCGCGCTTTGAATTGACGGTTCGCTCGCTTCTTTGCGCCTTTGGGGCAACCGCACGAACTTCGTTCGCGCAAGGCTCTGCCCCCGGCGCTACGCGCTCCCCTGCAAGGGAAAACCCTTCTGAAGAAGGGTTATTCCCTTGACTCTTTCCTAAGACTTTTGGTCGCTCCGCGTTCGTTAGGTACGCTTTGCGCTTTCCCTACTTTATGCTTGCGTTCAATTTCACTTTCTCTATCCGCATTTTTTTACGATTCCCAATATATCAAAAAGCAGAGAGCCCGCGCCCTCTGCTTTTTTGCTTCCGATCACATTTTTTTCGTTATACCGCGGGCTGATGTCCCTTGCTCTTGCGCTTTACTCCGCCCTTGATTATCGGCGAGAGCGGCTTGTAGAGAAGCATGGTTATCACAGCGCATATGACGCCCTTAACCAGCGTGAACGGCGTATTGAACAGGCACAGCGCACCGAACAGAGTCTCAACATTGCTGTTTATCGCCTTGTATGCTCCCATGATAGCCTCCATGCCGCCGAATGCCTTGGCATAGATCGGGTAGGTCACGTAGTAGTTGAGGGGAAGGCTTATCGCCGTGAACGCCAGCACGCCCGCTATGCTCCCCATCACCGCGCCCTTGAAGGTGCGGTTCTTCTTGTAGATCGTCGCCGCTGTGAAGCAGAAGACCGCCGAGGAAACGAAGTCGAATATGTCTCCGATACCCATAGTCGTTCCCGCACCCTTGACCGCAAGATGAATGATGTTCTTGATAAGGCACACCGCGACCCCCGCCACGGGTCCCAGTGAGAAGCCCGTTATCAGCGAGATGACGTTCGAGAGGTCGAGCTTGATGAAGCCCGGCATCAGCGGAACGTTGAAGTCGAAGTAGTAGACAACGAACGCAAGTGCGCTCATCATGCCTATCACGGTCATTGTTCTTGTCTTTGATACTGTCATGATAATTCCTCCTTAGAAACTCATCAAGGAGAAACAGCAGAAAACGTCCCCGAAAGAACTCTCTCGGGGACGCATACGATCTGCATTTATCGAGCTTGACGTTAAAGCCCGCCGCAAAAGGTCTGTCGTTTCTTTCATCCGGACTATGAGTACTTCCCGTAAGGCAAGTACAACCGTCGGTATCGGGATCTCACCGATTCGGCGGACGCTCGAAAACGCCCGTTTGCGGACTGTGACCGCCGGTGTGGAATCTCACCACCCCTTGAAACTGTTGTGTCTGCTATAAATGTAATGTGATCGGATATCACATCATGATAGTGAGCTTGTTCCCGCAGACGGGGCACTCGAACTCGCTGTTCACGATGTCCTTATTGGTAAAGGTTATGTCCTCGTGACAGAAAGGACATTTCATGCCGAAGATCATATCTCCGACGTCGTCCTTGTCAATGTCCGAGGGCTCTTCGTCCTTCTCCGCAAGCGGCTCGGCGGGAGCCTTGTCAAGCTCCTGTTCCATCATGGTCTTGAGCTTTTCTATGAGCTTGGACTGTTCCTCGAACCTGTCTATATCGCCGTCGGTATAATCGGGGTCTGAGGTGATGTTGTTCAGAAGCCTTCTGAACTGCTCCTCCTGAGCTTCGGAAACGGGATCCTCCGCAGAGCCCTCATCGAGAGCCTCCCCGGGATCCTCATCAGGCTCCCCGTCGTCTGTCTCGCCGAAGTCGTAAAACTCGTCGTCCTCGAAGCCGCCGTCCTCGGCGTACTCGCCCTCCCCCTTCTCGGGGTCGAAGCCGTACTCGTAGGTGTCGATGTCATCGAATGGGTCGCCGCCCTCCTCCAGCTCGTCGATATAATCGGTGACAGCCGTAAGAGCGCGGGTATTATCCTCGACCTCGTCAGCCATCTGCTCCAGTATATCGCTCATGCAGAGAAGCACCTTACCCTCGGGCGTGGAATCGCTGATCCCGAGACCCGCCATCAGCCCTTTGAGGTAGGCTATCCTTTTTGAAAGCTCCACGGTCATACCTCCTTACGGACGTAATTGAGTGCTGTTTATGCGCGCTCCATGTACTCGCAGGTACGGGTATCTATCCTGATACGGTCGCCCGTGTTGATGAACAGGGGAACCTTGATCTCCGCGCCTGTCTCAACGGTAGCGGGCTTGGTAGCGTTGGTAGCGGTATCGCCCTTGATACCGGGCTCGGTGTCGGTAACTTCGAGCTCAACGAATGTGGGAGGCTCAACGCCGAATACCTTGCCCTTGTAGGACAGTACCTTACAGATCATGTTCTCCTTAACAAACTTGAAGTTATCGGAGAGTTCGCCCGCGTTGATCGGCACCATGTCATAAGTTTCGGGATCCATGAAGTAGTAAAGATCGCCGTCGTTATAGCTGTATTCCATATCCTTTCTCTCAACGAAAGCGGTAGGGAACTTAGCGGTAGGGTTATAAGTTTTTTCAACTACGGAGCCGGTGATAACGTTGCGGACCTTAGTTCTTACGAATGCCGCACCCTTACCGGGCTTAACGTGCTGGAACTCAACGATCTGCATTACGTTGCCGTCTTCTTCAAAAGTCATACCGTTTCTGAAATCGCCTGCTGTGATCATATTATTATACCTCCGATTGTTTTCTTTTAAAAAATATTCCTACACTATATTATAACTTATTTTTCGGAATATTTCAAGACCTTTTTGCGGTATTCATATTTTTTTTACATAAGATGTTCCAACAGCCATTTCTCTATCCCCTCTGCATCTGTGTTTCCCGACGCGACCGAAAGTATCATTTCTGACAGCTCGCCTTGTCCGCATTCGATCTCGATCCCGTTAAGTGCAAGAAACACGAGCATCGCATGAGCTCCTATGCGTTTATTCCCATCAACAAACGCATGATCTTTCACAAGTCCGAAGCACAGCCGTGCCGCCTTCTGCATGACCGTGGGGTATATCTCGTTGTTATCAAAAGTCTGAAAGGGTGTCTGCACCGCCGAGTCAAGAAGCGCTTCATCACGTATGCCGTCGGAGCCTCCCGTCGTTTCAACAAGAGCCGAGTGCAGGAGTATGATATCCTCTTTGGACAGTATAGTCATTTTGCAAGCTCCTTGTAAGCCTCATAGTTTTTATTGATGAGGCGATCCGACACCTCCATAAGCTCCTTTTTATCCGCAGCAGTATAATTCCGATCTTCCTCGTCAAGAAAGATCACCAATGCTTTCTGCCCTTTTTTTGGGGTAATGCTTTCTGTAAGTACAACGTGTGTACCGTCAAAATATCCGTTTACAGCCGACAGCATTATCTGCACACCCTTTCCTCTCAAAGCACCACAAGGCTCTTGTCCGCTTCGGTCATGTTCACACAGCCGTCCTGCTTCACTATCACGAAATCCTCTATCCTCACACCGAACTCGCCTTCAAGATATATCCCCGGCTCAACGGTGACTACCATGTTCTCCGCCAGCACGTTATCGCAGGTCGAGGACGCCGTGGGCGCTTCGTGGATATCGAGACCTACGCCGTGTCCCAGCGAATGCCCGAAATACTTCCCGTAGCCCTTTGATGCTATGTAGTCCCTCGAAACCGCGTCAAGCGCCTTGCCCGTGATACCCGCACGGACGGCGTTTATGCCGAGGTTCTGAGCTTCGAGGACTATATTATATATCTCCCGCATACGTGCAGTCGGTTCACCGACGCTGACGGTGCGGGTCATATCGCTGTGATAGCCGTCCACCACCGCGCCGAAGTCCATAAGCACGAACTCGCCGCGCTCCACCTTCTTATCGGAGGGAACACCGTGGGGCATGGAGGTATTCACGCCGCTCAGGGCTATCGTGTCGAAGGACAGCGCCTCCGCGCCGTGGGAGAGCATATAGTAGTCAAGCTCCAGCTGTATTTCCTTTTCGGTAACTCCCGGCTTGATGAAGCCGTACATATGCTTCAAACCCTCCTCGGCGATACGCTGAGCGGCGATCATTTTTTCGAGCTGATCGGGTGTCTTTATGACGCGCAGCTCGCTGATGATATCGCTGAGGGTGCTTTCGGGATCGAGTTTCGGTTCGAGCTTTGACATAAGCGCCTTGTAATCGGCGAGGGTAGTAGTCTGTGCTTCGACGGAAACAGTTCCCGCGCCGTGACGGGCGCAGAGTTCGTTTATCTGTCGGTAGAGTCCATCGCCGCTCTCCTGCAAGATGACCTCGCAGTCTGTAACAATGGCGCGGGCTTTTTCGATATAGCGGAAGTCGATGATAAGGTAAGCCGAATCGGGGAAAACGACGACAGTTCCCGCCGAGGACTTCATACCCGTGAAGTATCTGCGGTCAACGTCGTGAGTGATAAGAGCGCACTCACATTTTCCAGCCATTTTTTCCTGAAGTTTCTGAAGTGAAGTCATGATAATTCTCCTTTAATATATACAGATCATAATTTGTGGGGCTATCGCAAAGCTGTGGGAACGACATATCGCGGGCAACATCGCAAGTGTACAGTAGCACAGACACGCCGGTTCCAAGGGGCGGCGTTAGCCCCTTGGCGAGGTCAAGGGCGAGTAGCCCTTGCAGGGGAGCGCGAAGCGCGTGGGGGCAGAGCCCCCGTTGCGCCGAAGGCGCAATTAAGCAAGCGTACCGACAAATCAATTCGTTCCCAAGAACCGCACACGAACCGTCCGTTTAAATCGGCGATATCAAGCAAAACGTGCAGTAAGGGCAGAAACTACCAAATCAAGCCAACGTCCCGAGAACAGATGTATCGCCGATTTAATTGTGCAAAAGAGCGAACGCGATTTTTGCACAAC
>CACZJT010000114.1 GCA_902781565.1 uncultured Ruminococcus sp. | reverse complement strand
AGCGGCGACAGCAAAACGTCCCGAAGCGGGTGTCATGAGCATTCGACCCTGAAAGATGTCATGATGTCACGATAGCTCATTTTGTGCAGTATGTCAAAAATGCTCATATGTAGAAATGTAAAAAGTTTGTAAATTTTACTTCGCGGGTCGCGGAAGATGTTGACAAGTCAAATTAAAAGGTGTATAATATTTCGGTACGCTGTAAATGACGGCGTAGTGAGATTTTCATGTGAAAGGAGAGAAATCATGCCTACCTTTAACCAGTTAGTTAAAAAGGGAAGAGACAGCTTCGAGACCAAGTCTACAGCTCCCGCACTTCAGAAGGGGTACAACTCCAAGAAGAAGAGGGTGATAGACCAGAGCTGCCCCCAGAAGAGAGGCGTATGCACCGCAGTAAGAACGGCTACCCCCAAGAAGCCTAACTCCGCTATGCGTAAGATCGCAAGAGTTAAGCTCACCAACGGCACGGAAGTCACCGCTTACATTCCCGGCATAGGTCACAATCTTCAGGAGCACAGCGTAGTTCTCATCAGAGGCGGACGTGTCAAGGACCTCCCCGGTACCCGTTACCACATCATCAGAGGCACACTTGACGCTCAGGGCGTTGCCAAGAGAATGCAGGCTCGCTCCAAGTACGGCGCTAAGAGACCTAAGGCGGGAAAATAATTACCGAGTAATTATGTTTCCTAAAATAATTGCTGTGGGCGGCTGATATGAGCCGTGACAAAGCATTATTTACGAAATAGGACAGGCTGTACACAAAGCGCGTGAAAACGTGCGCTATTCGTTAAGGTTTAAACTCATTGTCGCGATTTGCTGCGAAGACCACAGTGAATGCGGTGTGTTATATATAGGCGCTCCACGAGTTGAGTGCTGACACTTTGCCGCTTTACACTGTACGGGGCGCAGGGGTAAGCCCTGCGAGCGAGTACCTGTGAATTCATTGGAACGCGCAAAAGGCGCTCCGAAATGTGAAGGAGGGAATAACAGTGCCCAGAAGAGGTAAGGTTGCTAAGAGAGACGTGCTTGAGGACCCTATTTACAAGTCCAAGCTCGTCACCCGTCTTGTGAATAACATCATGCTAGACGGAAAGAAGGGCGTTGCTCAGAAGATCGTTTACGGTGCCTTCGACATCGTAGCCGAAAAGACAGGCAGACCCGCTCTCGAGGTTTTTGAGGAAGCTATGGAAAACATCATGCCCGAGCTGGAGGTAAAGGCTCGCCGCGTCGGCGGTGCTACCTACCAGGTGCCGATGGAGGTCAGAGCCGACCGCCGTCAGACTCTCGGACTGCGCTGGATAACCAAGTTCTCCCGCGAGAGAAACGAAGATACTATGAGAGAAAGACTTGCTGCCGAGATACTCGACGCTCTGAACGGCGTCGGCGGCTCCTGCAAGAAGCGTGACGAAACTCACAGAATGGCAGAGGCTAACAAGGCTTTCGCTCACTACAGATGGTAATAAGGACAGGAGGATAATATGGCAAGAGATTGTTCCTTGCAGGATACCAGAAATATCGGTATCATGGCTCATATAGACGCCGGTAAAACGACTACCACAGAGCGTATCCTGTTCTATACCGGTGTAAACTACAAGATAGGCGAGACCCACGACGGCGCTTCCACGATGGACTGGATGGCGCAGGAGAAGGAGAGAGGTATCACCATTACCTCTGCGGCTACCACCGCTTACTGGACTCCTACCTACGACACCGAAGCCAAGAAGCGCTACAGATTGAACATCATCGACACCCCCGGACACGTTGACTTCACCGTTGAGGTAGAAAGATCCCTGCGTGTACTCGACGGCTCGGTGACTGTTCTCTGCGCAAAGGGCGGCGTTGAGCCTCAGACAGAAACAGTTTGGAGACAGGCGGATAATTATAAAGTTCCCCGCATGGTATACGTGAACAAAATGGATATCATGGGCGCGGATTTCTACAACGTGCTCTCTATGCTCGAGAACAGACTGCACACCAATGCGGTGCCGATACAGCTCCCCATCGGTGCGGAGGAGGAGTTCGTGGGCATAATCGACCTGCTGGAGATGAAGGCGTACATCTACACCAACGATCTCGGCACCGATATCAAAGTTACCGATATACCCGAGGACATGAAGGACAAGGCTGAGGAGTACAGAGCAAACCTCATAGAGCACCTCGCCGAAGTCGATGACGATCTCGCGGAGAAGTATTTCGCCGACGAAGAGATCACCATTGAGGAGATGAAGAAGGTCATCAGAAAGTCCACCATCGACAACACGATGGTGCCCGTGACCTGCGGTACCTCCTACAGAAACAAGGGCGTGCAGAAGCTCCTCGATGCTATCGTTGACTATATGCCCGCTCCTACCGATATCCCTCACATCAAGGGTACCAACCCCGAGACCGACGAGGAAGTTGAGCGTCCTTCGAGTGACGAAGAGCCTTTCTCGGCTCTCGCATTCAAGATCGCTACCGACCCCTTCGTAGGTAAGCTCTGCTTCTTCCGCGTTTACTCGGGCGTATGCGAGGCGGGAAGCGAAGTTTACAACGCTACCAAGGGCAAGAGCGAGCGTATCGGACGTATCGTTCAGATGCATTCCAATCAGAGAAAAGAGATCAAGCAGGTATACGCGGGCGACATCGCGGCGGCTATCGGCTTGAAGAATACCACCACGGGCGACACGCTCTGCGACCCCAAGAATCCCGTAATACTCGAATCTATGGAGTTCCCGGAGCCTGTTATCCAGCTGGCTATAGAGCCCAAGACCAAGGCAGGTCAGGAGAAAATGGGCATCGCCCTCTCCAAGCTCGCCGAGGAAGACCCGACCTTCAAGACCTGGACGGACGATGAGACCGGACAGACCATCATCGCGGGTATGGGCGAGCTGCACCTTGAGATCATCGTTGACAGACTTCTCCGTGAGTTCAAGGTAGAAGCCAATGTGGGCGCTCCGCAGGTATCCTACAAGGAGACTATCCGCGGCAAGGCGAACGTGGATTACAAGTACGCCAAGCAGTCGGGTGGTAAGGGTCAGTACGGTCATGTTAAGATCAACGTTGAGCCGAACGAGAGCGGCAAGGGCTACGAGTTCATCAACAACGTTGTCGGCGGCGCTGTACCCAAGGAGTATATCCCCGCTGTTGACGCAGGTATACAGGGCGCTATGGAAAGCGGCGTGCTTGCGGGCTATCAGGTAGTTGACGTCAAGGTAGAGCTGTACGACGGTTCTTATCACGAAGTTGACTCCTCGGAAATGGCATTCAAGCTGGCAGGCTCGATGGCGTTCAAGGAGGCTATGCGCAAGGCAGACCCCGTTATCCTGGAGCCTATCATGAAAGTCACCGTTATCGTTCCCGATGATTACACGGGTACCGTTATCGGCGACCTGTCCTCCCGCAGAGGTCAGATACTCGGTCAGGAAACACGCCCCGGCGCTGTTCAGATCGACGCCCTCGTTCCGCTGAGCGAGATGTTCGGCTACTCCAACTCCCTGCGCTCCAACACTCAGGGACGCGGTCAGTACACGATGGAGCCTCACAGCTACATCGAGGTGCCGAAGAATATCTCCGAGAAGATCATCTCCACCAGAAAGAAAGAGGACTGAATCATTTAACGGCTTTGCCGTTAAAAGATTCTGAAGAATTGCCTTTGGCAATTCTTCCAACTTTGAAACATTTATCTCGCATACTACGATTTTATAAGAAATCACTAAGTTTTGACAGGGCGATTTGTGGGATATGTGAAAAATTTCATGAAATTCCGCAAAAGCCTTGCAAAACTGTAAATTTTGTGCTATAATTATTATTATAAGCATGGATTCTATGTACTTTATTTAAAAGGAGGAATTTCCCATGGGAAAGGCAAAATTTGAAAGAACCAAGCCCCACGTAAACATCGGTACTATCGGCCACGTTGACCACGGCAAGACCACTCTTACCGCTGCTATCACCAAGACCCTCGCTATGAAGGGTCAGGCTCAGTACGAGGCTTATGACATGATCGATAAGGCTCCCGAGGAGAGAGAAAGAGGTATTACCATCAATACCGCTCACGTTGAGTATGAGACCGACAAGCGTCACTATGCTCACGTTGACTGCCCCGGACACGCTGACTATGTAAAGAACATGATCACCGGTGCCGCTCAGATGGACGGCGCTATCCTCGTAGTTGCGGCTTCCGACGGTCCTATGGCTCAGACCAGAGAGCATATCCTGCTCGCTCGTCAGGTCGGCGTTCCTGCTATCGTTGTTTTCATGAACAAGGCTGACCAGGTAGACGACCCCGAGCTTCTCGAACTCGTTGAAATGGACATCAGAGACCTTCTGAACACCTACGACTTCCCCGGCGACGATACTCCTATCATCGTTGGTTCTGCTCTGGCTGCTCTCGAAGCTCCCGATGACCTCAATGATCCCGCTTACAAGCCTATCCTTGACCTGATGGACGCTGTTGACGAGTTCATTCCTTCTCCCGAGAGAGATGACGCTAAGCCCTTCCTCATGCCTATCGAGGACACCATGACCATCTCCGGACGTGGTACCGTTGTTACGGGCAGAGTTGAGAGAGGCCGTCTGAATGTCAATGAGCAGGTCGAGATCGTTGGTCTTTCCGACGAGAAGCAGACCACCGTTGTTACAGGTCTTGAAATGTTCAGAAAGACTCTGGACTTCTGCGAGGCAGGCGATAACGTAGGCGCACTGCTCCGCGGCATCACCCGTGACCAAGTTGAAAGAGGACAGGTTCTCTGCAAGCCCGGTTCCATTCACCCCCACACCAAGTTCTCGGGTCAGGTTTACGTTCTGAAGAAGGAAGAGGGCGGACGTCATACTCCTTTCTTCAACAACTACAGACCTCAGTTCTATTTCAGAACTACCGACGTTACCGGCGTTATCACTCTTCCTGCTGACAAGGAAATGTGTATGCCCGGCGATAACGTTGCTATGGACGTTGAGCTTATCACTCCTATCGCGATAGAGGAAGGTCTCCGCTTCGCTATCCGTGAGGGTGGTCGTACCGTAGGTTCGGGCGTTGTAACCAAGATCAACGAATAATCAAGCTGTCTCTGCTTTGTGAATCAATTCACAGAGTATAAATATATCTTATTTGTTTCATTTCTGCACGATTTTGCAAGGTCGTGCAGACTTTTTTTTAAAAAAAAGCTCCCGCGCGAAGGCGGGAGAGTGGGGGGTGGGGTCAGAGGGTTTCGAGGGTGAAGATGTAAGTCTCGGGTTTTGTGCCGTTCTGCACCATGACCTGTTTTTCGAGGGCTTTGGTCTTTAGGTTTTTCGTCCAGTCCTTTTGGGTGCGCATTTTGAAGCCTTTAGCCTCGCAGTAGTCGCGGACGTAGGTATTGCAGTCGCGGCGGGCGAAAGGCAGGCTGTCGGCGTCGAAAACGCCGTCCCCTGCGGGGGAAACGCACATGACGGGTTCGGGAGTACCGAACTCGGTAACGGAGAGCTTTTGTTTAGCAGTAAGTTTGAATTTCATAATAAACCTCCTAAATATTAATTCGGAATTCGGAATTCGGAATGCGGAATTGAAGGTGTCCGCTGACGCGGACGTTTATGCGGACGCGGTTTCGCAAGCGAAACGCGCTCCGCCGAAGCCGCAAAGCACAATAAAAAGAAGAAGCTCACAGTAGCACAGACAGCGGGTCCAGCCGCGCGAGGCTGGCGAGGATTCCTAAGGGCGAGGAGCCCTTGCAGGGGAGCGCGAAGCGCGTGGGGGCAGAGCCCCCGTTGCGCCGCAGGCGCAAAAAGCAAACGTATCGACAGCACAAAGCGCCCCCGAAAACCGCAAGTCCGAAAGTCCAAGTTAAATCGGCGATATCAATAAAAAACGTTCAGTAAGGGACAATCTTCCGATTTTGCACAACGTACCGTGAACAAGACGTATCGCCGATTTAATTGTGCAAAAGAGCGGAGCGATTTTTGCACAACCCCCAAACCTGCCGCAAGGCAGGCAAAAGCACACAAACACACAAAAGAACAAAGAAAGCTCAAACCCACCCCCCGTCCACGCGCAAAACCTGCCCGCAGACGTAGTCCGCGTCCTCGGAAACGAGGAAGCTCACCGCCGCCGCAACGTCCTCGGGCGTGCCCGCGCGGGAGCAGGGTATCTGTTCGATCAGCTCGCGGCGCTCGTCGGGGGTGAGCTGTCCGTTCATGGGGGTGTCGATGAAGCCCGGCGAAACGCAGTTGACCCGCACGCCGCTCGGGGCGACCTCTCTCGCCAGCGCCCGCGTGAAGCCGATCAGCCCCGCTTTCGCCGCCGAATATGCCGCCTCACAGCTCCCGCCGACTTCTCCCCACACGGACGCGATGTTCACGATCCGCCCGCTCTGACGGCGTATCATCGCGGGGAGGACGCATTTCGTCAGCACCATCGCGCCGATAAGGTCGGTGTTCATGAGCCGCAGGAGTTCCGCTTCGGTCATGAGCTGGAAAAGCCCGATGTGGGCGCTGCCGCCGTTATTTATCAGCACATTCGGCTCGCGCCCGCGCCCCGCCGTCCGCACCGCGCTTTCGCAGGCTTCCGAGATGCCCGCGACGTCCGAGAGGTCTATCCGCACGGGGCAGGCGTTCACGCCGAACTCGGCGCTCAGCTCAGCCGCGAGGGTGCGGACGGCTTCCTCATTATGCGCCCACCCGAGGGCGAGGTCAAAGTTCCGCGCGGCAAGGGCGCGGCTTATCGCCGACCCGATACCGCCCCCCGCGCCTGTTATCAGGGCGAGGGCGTTTTGTTTTTCGGGGGTTGGGGTTGGGGTCATGGGCTTGCTCTTGCTCCTTTTTTGCTTTTGCTTTTGCTTATGCGGCGGGGTTGTTGCCTGACTTGCGGGGGGTTGTTGCCTGCTTTGCCCGCCTTGCGGCGGGTTTGGGGTTGCACGAAAATCGCTTCGCTCTTTCGTGCAATTAAATCGGCGATACGTCTTGTTCTCGGGACTTTGTGCGGGGCGGGGGGGATTCTGCCCTTACTGAACGGATTTTCTTGATATCGCCGATTTAACTTTCGGACTTGCGGTTCTTGGGGGCGCTTTGTGCTTTCGGTACGTTTGCTTTTTGCGCCTGCGGCGCAACGGGGGCTCTGCCCCCACGTGCGAACTGCGTTCGCCCTCCCCTGCAAGGGAAAACCCTTCTGAAGAAGGGTTATTC
>CACZJT010000113.1 GCA_902781565.1 uncultured Ruminococcus sp. | reverse complement strand
TGGGCAGGCAAACCCCTTGGCAAATCTGACATCGAACAAAAATTCACGGCACACTTTTTCGTCGCTGAACTTGTCAAACAGGTCAATAATGGTCACTTGGGACTTGGGAAATTTACGGCTCATAACGACTTTTCCTCCTGTGGCGTTATTCCTTACTTATATTATACCACAAGTGGTGTGCCGAAATCGGGACAATTAGAATTTTTTTGCCGTGATCGGGCGGTTTTTGGCGATTTGACTATGATGTGGGGGTTTGGTGAGGGAAAGGGATAACCATATTATACATTGGAATCTGCCTTATACCCGCCTCTGTTTTTACAGTCGATGTGTGAAATCTGGACTTGTTATCTTTATCTGGACGATAAGTAAGGGAACGTCCTACGCAAATATGCCCCTCATCAAAGTCAACGTCTTGCCAGCAAAGTCCTGCAAGCTCACCGATGCGACAGCCTGTACCCAGTAAAAGTGTAATAATCGGCAGCCAGTGACTGTACATCGTGCTAGCAGAAACATAATCAAGCAAAGCGTTCTGTTGAGCAATAGTCAGTGCATGACGTTTGGGCTTACTATAATGCACCTCCTTCTTTATGTCTCGAATGATGTTATCTGCAGGGTTAAAGCTGATAATCCTTGCCCTGACTGCATTTGTCAGTGCTGGGTGTATCACGTTCTGTATGACCTCTAAGGTGTTGACCGCCAGATTACCATTGAGAAGCTGCTTGTAAAAAGCCTTAAGATTCAGATAATCTATATCTTTCAACAGTTTCCTGCCATAGCTGTTCCTAACCCATGAATCATACATATACTCGATCATAGGTCTACCAGTTGGCTTGCCAGTGCGTGATGATACCCGCTTGCCGTTGACTACGGGCATACACCGAATACCCTGCAATTGTCTTTCCTTGATGTTGACACGCTCTTTTTCAGATATCCATAAGCATCACTTCTTTCTTTTCGGAAAGGTGAATTGTCGGGGATAGCGTTAGTGTTTCATATTTTATTGTCAAGATGCTATTTTGTACATCGTCTTGAAGCTTCACCATTGCCGATAGCTCTGACGGTGCAGACAGCAAGTCGGGCAACAGCTCGGACAGTGATGTTGCTGACGGACAGACTTCCTTCTTTGAAAACGAAAACCCGTATACGGTTTAATATAACCGACAACCGCAATTTGCTACGCAACTCGCTTACGATAGCTGTAAGGGGCGGCAGCAATGCCGTTCCTCACGGCTGTATATGAGGGCAGAGAGATAAAGCGAAACCCTCGAACCTAAAAGCATAGAAACAGACAAGCTAAAGGAGAAAAATTCGCTATGAATGAAACAACAACTGCCGCCGTTGCGGTATCGGGAAGTGTGTCCGAGTATCATATGCTTAACGCAACTGCTGCCAAGCCCACCGAGCCGAAGGGAGTTTGACGCAGCAATGTGGAATTTTATCCGAAAGATTTGTGCTGATATTTTCTTGGATTGCTATAAAAGGTTAGTAGACAAAGATCGGTGCTGAAGGCTCAGCAATCAAGGAAAGCGACCGCAGCCCCGGGTACAAGCACAGCTTGTACAACGCCCTGCAAGAGAGCTTGACGACGAGTGATGAGCCGTCAGTGCCGAGATTTGTCTGCTGTTCTTTTAGGGATTAGTATGAGGTCACACCTGTATGTGCGCAGCTTACCGCCCGAAATTTGCAGCTTAGCAAAAAGGACTTGATTTTGTCCGCAGTCTGTGATATCATGTTATCAGACAAGGGGGCAAGTGCTATGAATGCGATAGATGTAAAAGAGCTTACGAAAAAATACGGCGGGATCACGGCGGTGAACGGCATTTCGTTCACGGCGGAGAGCGGACAGCTCATTGGATTCCTCGGGGTCAACGGCGCGGGAAAGTCCACCACCATAAATATGATGTCAACACTTCTCACTCCTACCTCGGGGAGCATAGAGATCTGCGGTCACGATGTTCGCAGGGAAAGCAGTACAGTCCGCGAAAAAACAGGGATAGTGTATCAGCAGAACGTCCTCGACGACCTGCTGACCGTGAGGGAGAACCTTATCTGCCGCGGCATTATCCACGGTGCGGGGAAAAGACAGGCTGCCGAGCGGCTCGAAATGCTCTGCTCCGTGTTCTCGCTGGGGGAGCTGCTCAAAAAGAGATACCGCACCCTCTCGGGCGGTCAGAAAAGGCGCTGCGAGATAGCGGCGTCTCTCATGCACACTCCCGAACTGCTTATCCTCGACGAGCCGACCACGGGGCTCGACCCCGCCGCAAGGCAGGAGGTCTGGGAAATGGTGAGGATGCTCCAAAGACAAACGGGCATGACCGTTTTCCTCACAACTCACTACATGGAGGAAGCCGCGGGCGCCGATAAGATAATCATTATCAACAAGGGCAATATCATAGCCGAGGGAACGCCCCTCGAACTCAAAGAGCGCTACGCCGCCGACAGGCTGAAGCTCTACTGCGCGGGCGAGATGAAAAAAGCCCTTGCCGAACGGCTCGCGGGGGTGGACTTCACCGAAGAGAATTACGGTATCTGCGTAAAGTCAAAGACTGCAAAGGAGCTTCTGCCCGTCATCGAAAAGGCGGGGGACTGCTTTGACAGCTTCGAGGTCATTCGCGGGACACTGGACGATGTGTTCCTTGACGTCACAAAGGAGGCGGTCTGAAATGAAGAGCCTGAACAGCTTTTGGCAGCTCACGAAGAGAAATATGCTGCTGTACTTTCGCGACAGGGGCGCAGTGTTCTTCTCACTGCTTTCCATGTTCATAATAATCGCCCTCATGCTCCTGTTCCTCGGGGATATGAACATAAACAGCATCACCGATATGCTCACTAAGCTCCCCGACCGCGACAGCTCCGCCGACAAGAAAAACGCCGAGCTGCTGCTCCTCTCATGGACGGCTGCGGGCGTTATCCCGATAAACTCTGCTATGGTGGCGCTCTCGACACTCTCCTCTCTTATAAGGGACAAATACACGGGGAGGTCCGGCTCTATACAGACCGCACCCATAAGCCGCTTTACCATAACGCTTTCCTACATCGCGGCAGCTTGTGCCGCCTCCGTTGTCATCTGCACGGTGACGCTCGCGGTGTCGGAGCTTTACCTCTGCACCAAGGGCATGGGAGCCTACACCGCCGCCGAGCATTTTAAACTCCTCGGCATGATACTCGTCAACTCTTTCACCTACTCGGCGATGATGTACCTCTGCGCAGTGTTCGTAAAGAGCGAGGGCGCGTGGGGAGGTCTCGGAACGGTCATCGGCACGCTCATAGGCTTCCTGGGCGGCATATACCTGCCCGTGGGAAGTCTCTCGGCGGGGCTTGCGGACTTCATAAGCTGCACCCCCGTGATCTACGGAACGGTGATGTTCAGAAAAGTCATGACCGCAAAGATCGCGGCGGATACTTTCGCGGGTGCGCCTGCCGAAATGCTCACCGAAACGAAAAAGGCTATGGGCATTTCCTACAGCGCCTTCGGGAACGGCATATCGGCTTCGGGCTGCGTCCTGATCGTGACGGGCTTCGGAGTGCTGTTCACGGTCCTCGCCGCGGCAGCGATGTTCATAAAACGCAAAGACAGGTGATAGCTTGAAGATAGTAATAGAATCCCCCCGCGAAGGCGAGGAGGACGAGATCATCATACGATGCAGGGAGCTTGACGATGAGATGATGAGAATGATAAACCTCATGAGATCGGGCAAGACCCGCATAACGGGCTACAGGGACAGCGTGATAAGACAGCTGCTCCCGAAAGAGATATACTACTTCGAGGCGGTGGAGGGCAAAGTCTTTGCCTACTGCGAGAAGGAAGTTTTTGAGGTCAGGGAGAAGCTCTACGAGATAGAGGAGCTTCTTGCACGCTCTGACTTGCAGCGTATCTCGAAGTCCGTAATAGTAAATATCTCGCTTATAGAATACGTGTCGCCCATGCTTGGCTCGCGGCTCACGGCAGTCATGAAAAACGGCGAGAAAGTGATAATTTCAAGGCAGTACGTGCCCGCGCTCAAAAAGAAGCTCGGCATAGCGGAGAGGTGAGGAACATGAGATATCTTAAAGAGATAGTAAAATATTTTACCTGCATAACCACGGGAATAGTTATCCTTTTCATAGTGCTGTGCTTCATTCAGAAGGACATAGACGGCGTCAGCACCGCGACCCTTGCGGAGATACCCGCCGCAGGGCTCCTGACCTCTATCGTCACGGTGGTATTATACCCCTCGGAAGAAAAGCCTGCAAGGGGCTTCAAGATACAGGTATTGATACATTATGCGGTGCTGTGCGCGGTCATGAGCATTACGGGAGTGCTGTTCGGGTGGATAGACTTTAATATTTTTGATATACTGCTCATGTGCGTATCGACGGCGGCAGTGTACGCTTTCACATACGCTGTGACCTACATCTCATCGATGCAGGACGCCGACGAGCTCAACCGTGCGCTCAAAGACAAGAATGCGAGATAGCTCTCTTTGTCTACTAACCTTTTAGGAATTAGTATTAAAAAATTGTAATAGTAAAGCCTGCTCCCCTTCGGGAACGGGCTTTCTTTATAGAATATTAAAAAAAGTGTTTGTTATTTTTGTTGACAAAAAAAACGGAATAGGTTATAATATATATAAGTTCTATAATATATTTCGGCTTTTGAACAGGAGTATTGTAAATTATGACAGAGCTTGACAGAATTGAAAACGGCGCGGTGAAGCTGTTTTTGTCCCGAACGGCACACGAAACAGTCCCCGAGGACAGCTACAGCCGCTTCGCATTCCCGCGGCTAATAAAGCTCATGAGGTTCGAGGTGCGGCGCTTTCGCGTTCACGGATTCGGTCACATGATGACCATGCACACCCGCACTCTTTTCGGTATGGAGCTTCTCACCATGTCCTTCATGCCCTTTGAGGGAAACAGCGTTCCCTATCTGCTCATTGACATCATGAAGGCGGGAAAGAAAAGGCTGATATATACGGAATACTACGACTGCACCGCAGAAAAGCAGGCTCAGCCGCTCCTTGAAGCGGTCTGCGAAAAGTACCGTCATGTACGGGACTATGCCGAAAAGCCCGCCTGGTATGTGGGTGAGAGGACGGGGTATTCGCTGATAAAGTCCCTTGGTGAGGACTGCGGTGTTACGATCTCAAAGATCGCCGCGGACAGTATAAGAGCCTATAAGCAGGCGGCATTTGCGGCAGAAAAGTCGGATGCGAACCTTGCGGGACTTCCCGCCTTCCGCGAAAGAATGATAGCGGAGGGAAACCCCTCATCGGGCGTTCTGAAAATGGTGTTCGGCAAAAAGGGCGCGGCAGACTTCTTCAAAAAGTGCGTTATGCCCGATAAATGACTTTTCAAAGGAGTGATATAATATGGTGTTGTATTTTTCAGCCACCGGAAACACAAAGTATATCGCACAGCTTATGGCGAAAAAGCTCGGTGATACTACCCTCGATATGACCAAACGGATCAAAAACGATGACTTTTCCCCTGTGTATTCGGAGAAGCCTTTCGTTATCTGTATGCCGATATATGTGCTTTTTATCCCGCCTTTTATCGGTAAGTATTTGCAGGCGCTGTCATTCAAGGGGAACAAAAATGTTTACTTTGTTTTCACCAGCGGCGGCGGAAAATCGGGAGCCTCGGGGACTGCGGCTAAAAGGTTCGCCCTCAAAAAGGGTCTGAGATTCAGAGGTCAGGCTGACATCAGGATGCCGAACAATTACATGGCTCTGGGCTTCATACACAAGCCCACCGAAGCGGAGATACCCCCCATGCTGGAAGCCGCGCGGAGCAACGCCCTTAAAGCCGCTCACGCCATAGCCCTCGGAAAGAACCTGCATATGCGCTACAGCTCCGTTCCCGGGGTCGTGGGTTCGCTTGCGATCGCGGATATATGGGCAAGGAATATGCAGCCCTCAAAGGATTTTTATTCCACCGATAAGTGCATAAGCTGCGGCAAATGCGCTGCGGTCTGTCCGATGAACAACATCGAACTGAAAAACGGACGCCCCCTGTGGAAGGCTCCCTGCGCTCATTGTATGGCGTGTATCGGCAACTGCCCCGCCGAAGCGATAGAGTACGGAAAGATAACTCCGGGCAATCCCAAATACAACATCAAGAAATATGTGAACAAGAGCGGCAGGGTACTTCCGCCGCCTCCCTCCAAGTCGAGCTTTGTTTCCCTCAGACCCGTGGATAATTTCTATCAGTCCTCGCTGTTCTTCCCCATGCCCGTGGTGCTGGTAAGCACGCTTACCGACGACGGCAGGACTACCTGCGGTCCCTATTCCCTGATAGCCCCGTTCTATGTGGCGGGAAAAGACTACTATGCCTTTATGCTGGAATGCCGAAATTCCTCCAATACTGCGCAGAATCTCATAAAGCATAAAAAGTGCGTGGTGAATTTCCTTTCGGACGATGAGGCTGCCTTCAAGGAATGTGTACGGCTGGGCTGGCCCGGGGATACTCCCGGGGAGAAGATGAAGGACTTCGCCTTCCGCCTTGAGGACGGACACCGCAAGGCGGAGGACATGGACGGCGTATATCCGCAGGTGATCTCCGAGGCTGTTCAGGCTGTGGAGTGTACATGGGTCGATACCTTGGACGGCGCTGAGAACGATCAGCCCCTCGCGGAGGGCGCAGACCATTACGAGCTTGAAAAGTACCACGATTTCAACGGCATCACATCGCCCTACGGTGCGCATTTCGTTCTGAGGATAGACAAGATACTCATGAAAGAAAAATACCGCGACGCTATAGTGAACGGCGTTAAGTCCTCTGATTTCCCGCCGCTGCCCGTGGATTACGGCTACAGGGATTCAAAGAATTTCTGGTATCACAAGCACACAAAGCTGATACCCGAGCTTCTGCCGCAGAGACAGACCACCGTTTCCTCGGTGAGATACGCGGCTGAACGCCTGCAAACGAACGTTAAGTTCACGGACGCGGCTCTCGAAAAGATAGTGAACGTTCCGCGGATATTCCTGCCTACAGTCCTCAAAGGCTGTGTGAAGTGGGCGGAGGAAAACGGCGTAAAAGTCATTGATGTGAAGGAAATGGAGATCATCAACGACAAGAGAAACAAAGAGAAGAACAATACTAATTCCTAAAAGAACAGCAGACAAATCTCGGCACTGACGGCTCATCACTCGTCGTCAAGCTCCCTTGCAGGGCGACAGCCCAACTGCGGTCGCT
>CACZJT010000112.1 GCA_902781565.1 uncultured Ruminococcus sp. | reverse complement strand
TTCAAGGGAGTGCGAACGCACGCATGAACAATAGTTCATGCTGAAAATTCGTTTATGTACGAAGATATTGGTGGATTTGGAACAGAGGGGAGTATAATACACGACCCGACTTACTGTCTCGTGGTGCGTCTGCTGACAGCATTGGGATTGCCACCGTTCAGCTGCTCCTTGATGTCGCGTATCTCGCGCTTTATCTCGCGCAGATCCTTTGTGAGATCGTGCAGTGAGCCGCAAATGTCTATCAAAAGCTCCAGTACCTCTGCCATAAAAATTCCCTCCGATTCAAAATCTGTATAACTCCGACGATCGTACTCGGAGCGAATGTACCCTCAAAAACGGGGCTTCCCTTTTCATATACAATATAATTATACCATTTTCGGCGCTTCAATTCAAGATACCTTTTATCTAAAAATACCCATTAACATTTGTATAATATGTACATCACGGTTCGGTAATCAAAGGTCTTTGAAGCAGAAGCTCCGTTTTCCCGAAGCGTAGTCCCCGACGATGTGACCGCTTCCCGTCAGCTGATACTTGTAGGTCACAAGCCCCTCCAGCCCCACGGGACCGCGGGCGTGTATCTTACTCGTGGAGATACCCACCTCCGCGCCGAAGCCGTAGCGGAAGCCGTCGGCAAAGCGTGTGGAGCAGTTGCGGTAAACTCCCGCGGAATCAACGAGCTGCATGAACACGTCAGCCGCCGCGTCGTCATCGGTGATGATACTGTCGGTGTGGTGAGAGCCGTTACGGTTGATGTGTGCGACAGCTTCCTCCACGCCGTCAACGAGCTTCACGGAGAGTATCAGGTCGAGGTATTCCTTAAACTCGCTTTCGTCGATGACCTCGCAGGGAATGATCTCCCCGACCTCGGCTGTGCCTTTGAGAGCAAAGCCCGAATTCTTCGCACATTCGGAGAGGAGCGGCAGGAAATCCTTTGCGATATCGCGGTGGACGAGGAGGGTCTCAACGGCGTTGCAGGCGGCGGTGTACTGGGTCTTGGCGTCGGCTATGACCGTGAGCGCAAGGTCGGTATCGCAGGACTTGTCAACGTAGATGTGGCAAAGCCCGTCCGCGTGACCCATGACGGGGATCTTTGTGTTGTCCATGATGTAGCGCACAAAGGCGTTGGAGCCGCGGGGAATGAGCAGGTCTACCTCGCGGTCGCATTCAAGAAGCTCGTCTATCTCGCTGTGAGCCTCGGCTTGGAGCAGGCAGCCCTCGGGCAGACCCGCGCCGACGGCAGCCTTGTATATCAGCCCGAAGAGCACGCGGTTGGTGTTTGCGGTCTCCTTGCCGCCTTTGAGGACGGCACAGTTGCCGCTCTTGATACACAGGGAGGATATCTGCACCAGCGCATCGGGGCGAGCCTCGAAGATAACGCCGATAACGCCTATAGGCACGGTAACGCGGCGGAGGATAAGTCCCTCGTCGAGCTGACGCAGGAGTGTGGTCTTGCCTATAGGGTCGGGCAGAGAGGCGAGCTGTCCGAGACCCTTTGTCACGTCCACGAGCTTGCCGCCGTCGAATTTAAGGCGTTTCATGACCGCCTGCGAGATACCGTTCTTTTCTGCGGCTTCGAGGTCGGCTTTATTTGCGGCGAATATCTCATCGGCGTGTTCTTCAAGCGCCGAAGCAATAGCCGAGAGCGCTGCGTTCCTGACCTCATCGTTGGACGCCGCCATATAGGGCGAAGCGAGCTTCATCTCTGCCACGCGCTGTTTTATGCTTATCTGTTCACTCATTTTGATTATCCCCTTTCGTGAGCTCGGTGTTTCGTTATACTATTATATCACAGTTCGGGGGATTTGTCAATTCGGAATTCGTAATTCGGAATTCGGAATGCGGAATTCGGAATTGAAGGTGTCGCTACGCGACGGATATGCGGACGCTACGCTCCGCCGAAGCCGCAGGACGTCAGAATAAGCATAGAAAGAGGAAAATGACCGCAGGCACAAAAAAAGAAAGCGGCACTCTGTAGCACAGACCAAAAGTCTTAGGAAAGAGTCAAGGGAATAACCCTTCTTCAGAAGGGTTATTCCTTGCAGGGGAGCGAACGCAGTTCGCGTGGGGGCAGAGCCCCCGTTGCGCCGCAGGCGCAAAAAGCACGCGTCCCGACAGCACAAAGCCAACCGAGAAAAGCAAGTCCGAAAGTTAAATCGGCGATATCAAAGAAAATCTGATAAGTAAGGGCATAAGCGCACCGACCCGCACAAAGTCCCGTGAACAGATGTATCGCCGATTTAATTTCACGAAACAGCGTCAGCGCATTTCGTGAAACCCCACACCCGCCGCAAGGCGGGCAAGAGGCGCAAATAAATGCACGACCCCCAAACCTGCCGCAAGGCGGGCAAAAGCGCACGATCTCGTGCGACCGAACCCGCAAAGCCCGCCGACACGGCGAGAACGACACGGGCGCACACATAGGTGCGACCCTACAACAAAATGACCACTATCCGCCGACCGTCCGTACTTGTTCTCCGCACAGTTTCCCCGATAATATTATTATATATAAAAATACTGTGATTTTGTTCAAAAAGGTTGACATTTCGGGCTATATATTGTATAATATAGATATATGCAGTCTATCAATAATGAAACATTTATTTTAAAAACGGAGGTTATTTATTATGGCACAGAGCAGACTTATCGGCGATTATCCCGTCATCGGCATACGCCCCACTATCGACGGCAGACGCGGCTACTTAAAAGTCCGCGAATCCCTTGAGGAACAGACCATGAACATGGCTAAGGCTGCGGCTAAGCTCTTTGAGGAGAATATCCGCTATACAAACGGCGAGCCCGTGAAGGTCATCATCGCCGACACCACCATTGGGCGCGTCGCCGAAGCCGCCGCCTGCGCGGACAAGTTCAAGAAAGCGGGCGTTGACATCACCCTGACCGTCACACCCTGCTGGTGCTACGGCGCGGAGACTATGGACATGGACCCCATGACCATCAAGGGCGTGTGGGGCTTCAACGGCACGGAGCGCCCCGGTGCAGTATACCTCGCTTCGGTGCTTGCCACCCACGCACAGAAGGGACTTCCCGCCTTCGGTATCTACGGTCACGATGTTCAGGAAGCCGATGATACCTCTATCCCCGCAGATGTACAGGAAAAGCTGCTCCGCTTCGGACGCTGTGCTGTCGCGGCGGCTACCATGCGCGGCAAGAGCTATTTGCAGATAGGCTCGGTCACTATGGGCATAGGCGGCTCTATCATAAGCCCCGAGTTCATCGAGGAATACCTCGGTATGCGCGTTGAATCCGTTGACGAGGTGGAGATAATCCGCCGAATGACCGAGGGCGTTTACGATGAAGCCGAGTTCAAGAAGGCTCTCGAATGGACGAAGAAATACTGCATAGAGGGCTTCGACAAGAACCCCGAGGAAGTTCAGAAGTCCCGCGAGGTCAAGGACGAACAGTGGGAATTCGTGGTCAAGATGATGTGCATTATCAAAGACCTCATGAACGGCAACAAGAACCTCCCCGCAGGCTGCGAGGAAGAAATGGTCGGTCACAACGCCATCGCCGCGGGCTTCCAGGGTCAGAGACAGTGGACGGACTTCTACCCAAACTGCGACTTCCCCGAAGCGCTCCTCAACACCTCCTTCGACTGGAACGGCGCGAGAGAGCCGTATATCCTCGCCACCGAGAACGATGTTCTCAACGGTCTCGGAATGCTCTTCATGAAGCTCCTCACCAACCGCGCCCAGATATTCGCCGACGTGCGCACCTACTGGTCGCCCGAAGCGGTCAAGAAGGCTACGGGCTACGACATTGAGGGCAAGGCTAAGGAAGCGGGCGGATTTATCCACCTCATCAACTCGGGCGCGGCTTGCCTTGACGCCAACGGCGGCGCTAAGGACGCAGACGGCAACAGCGTCATGAAGCCCTGGTACGAAGTCACCGAGGAAGATCAGAAAGCCATCATCGGCAAGACCACATGGAACCCTGCGGACTTAGGCTACTTCCGCGGCGGCGGATATTCCTCCCGATATGTTACCGACTGCGAGATGCCCGCCACGATGATAAGGCTCAACCTCGTAAAGGGACTGGGACCCGTATTGCAGATCGCCGAGGGCTGGACGGTGAAGCTCCCCGACGAAGTCACCGACACCCTCTGGAAGCGCACCGACTACACATGGCCCTGCACATGGTTCGCTCCCCGCGTAACGGGCGAGGGCGCATTCAAGACCGCCTATGACGTGATGAACAACTGGGGCGCTAACCACGGCGCCATCAGCTACGGGCACATCGGTGCAGACCTCATCACCCTCTGCTCCATGCTCCGCATACCCGTTTGTATGCACAACGTCCCCGAGGACAAGATATTCCGTCCCGCCGCCTGGAACGCCTTCGGAATGGACAAGGAGGGACAGGACTTCCGCGCCTGCGCGGCTTACGGTCCGATGTACAAGAACATAAGATAAATTATTTGACCGGCACATAAGTCCCGCGATCACGCAGGACTTATGGAAGCCTGCCGAAAGCGGTGTTTTATGAAAGTATATCTTGATAATTGTTGTTACAACAGACCTTATGACGATCAGTCACAGATCAAAGTCTTCTTGGAAACTCAGGCTAAAATGTATATACAGCGTCTGATCGTTGAAAATAAACTTGAACTTGTTTATTCATATATGTCGAAGTATGAAAACTCTCAAAACCCTTTTGAGATACGTAAAAGGTCTATTAACGATTTCTTTCGTCATGCGGCAGTATACATTGATGAAAGCTGTTCGGATCATGCGGTCGAGATAGCAAGTCGGATAATGAAAACGGGCATCAAGCCAAAAGATGCACTTCATGTCGCCTGTGCTGTGATAGCCAAAGCCGATTTCTTTATTACTACCGATAAGCGGCTTTTGAAGTATCATACCAATGAAATAAGATTGACCGACCCGATAGAATTTTTGAACGAAACGGAGTGACAGCAATGAGAAGCACCAATGTTATAATGAACGACATCATGAATACCTTAGTGGAAAAGTTCGGTGTTATGGAAACAGAGGTATTTATTTCCACGCTGATACGAGAGCCGTTCGATTATACGAATTGGCAGCGTGAGCATTTTGACGGCTTTTCATTGGAGGAACTGAATGCCGCCGCTGTAAGATACTGCAAGGAAAATCGGATAAATAACGGAAACGGAGATGATAGATAAATGTCAAAGAAAGTATTGGCAATAGACTTCGGGGCTTCCTCGGGACGGGGCGTTGTTGCGGAGCTCGACGAAGGAAAAATGAAGCTCACCGAGATAACCCGCTTCGACAATACTCCCGTCAAACTCAACGGCACCCTCTACTGGGACGTGCTGAGACTGTTCCACAACATCAAGAACAGCCTTGTCACCGCAAAGGCTTACGATGTGGAGAGCGTGGCTATAGACACCTGGGGCGTTGACTTCGCCATAATCGACCCCAACGGCTTGCTGATGAGCAACCCCGTACACTACCGCGACGAACGCACCGCGGGCATGGTGAGCTATGTCACAAACACCGAGCTCAGCCGCGACAGGCTCTACGAGATCACGGGCATCGAGATAATGGAGATAAACACCATCTTCCAGCTCGAAGCCGTAATGCTCACCCACGGCAGCCACATCGCCAACACGGGCGAGATCCTCTTTATGCCCGATTACTTCAATTTCCTGCTCTGCGGAGAGGACAGGACGGAGCCCTGCATAGCTTCCACCTCACAGATACTTGACGCACGCACGAAACAGTGGTCAAGGGAGATCATCGACGCTATGGAGCTCGACAAGCCGAACCTCCCCGGTATCGCACCCAGCGGAACGGTTTTAGGACAGCTTCTCCCCGAGTTATGCGATGAGCTTGACATGAAGCCCATAGACGTTATCTTAGGCTGCGGACACGATACCCAGTGCGCGATAGCCGCCGTTCCCGCAAAGGAGAAGGACTTCCTCTTCCTCTGCACCGGCACATGGTGCCTGCTCGGAACGGAGCTTGACGAACCGATCATCAACTGGCAGACCAAGGCTTACAACCTCTCGAACGAAACGGGCTTCGGCGGAAAGACCACCATGCTCAAAAACATCGTAGGACTTTGGCTCGTTCAGGAATGCCGCAGACAGTGGGAGAACGAAGGCAGGGCGTACACCTACGCCGAGCTGGAGAAGCTTGCGGGATCGGCTCCCGCCTTCGGCTGCCTTCTCGACCCCGCTTCGCCCGAATTCATCGGCTCGGGGAATATGCCTTCGCGTATGCGTGACTACTTCGAGTTCACGGGGCAGGATATCCCCGAGGGCGCGGGCGGCTACATACGCTCCATCTACGAGAGCCTTGCTCTGAAATTCCGTTCCGTCAAGGAGGAGATAGAGCAGGTAACGGGCAGGAAGTACGACAAGCTGTACTTAGTCGGCGGCGGCTGCAAGGACGACACCCTTTCGCAGTTCACGGCGAACGCCTGCGGGTGCAGCGTTTACTGCGGACCGATAGAAGCCACCTCCTACGGCAATGCGGCGGTGCAGTTCATCGCAAAGGGCGACATAAAGGACATCGCCGAAGCGAGAGCGATAATCCGTGATTCGATAGAGCAGAAGGTTTTCGAGCCCCAAGACACCGAGGTGTGGAACGCCGCATACGAGCGTTTCAAGGAGCTCTGCAACGTGGAGGACTGACATATGCTTAAAAACATACCGCCCATACTCTCGCCCGAGCTGCTAAAGACGCTCTGCGAGATGGGGCACAGTGACAGGATAGTTATAGCCGACGGGAATTTTCCCTGCGAGTCGGTGGGGAAAAACTGCAAAGTGATACGCTGTGACGGACACGGCGTACCCGAGCTTTTAGATGCGATACTGACGCTTTTCCCGCTGGACAAGTATGTAGAGAAGCCCGTGACGCTGATGCAGGTAATGGCGGGCGACCCTGTGAAAACGCCCATATGGGACGAATACAAGGCGATAATCGCGAAGCACGACGAGCGCGGAGCGGAAGCGGTAGGCGAGATCGAGCGTTTCAAGTTCTACGACGAAGCCCGCACCGCCTATGCGATAGTAGCCACGGGGGAGAAAGCGGTCTATGCAAACGTAATGCTGCAAAAGGGAGTTGTGTAACGACAAATCATAATTTGGCAGGGCAGAGCCCTGCACGAAGTTCGCGGCATTTTTGCCTTTGGCAAAAATTATTTGTGGTTGAAAAATCAGACACCCGCGGCAGTCGGTCAAGGGGCTTTGACCCACAGTTTATTTGGCTAAAGACAATCTTCATGAAGAAATTGCGTTAGCAAAAAAGCGGGTCCAGCCGCGCGAGGCTGGCGAGGATTCCTAAGGGCGAGGAGCCCTTAGGCAGGGGAGCGAACGCAGTTCGCGTGGGGGCAGAGCCCCCGTTG
>CACZJT010000111.1 GCA_902781565.1 uncultured Ruminococcus sp. | reverse complement strand
GCAGTAAGGGACTATCTTTCGATTCCGCACAACGTAACGAGAACCGCACGTATCGCCGATTTAATTGTGCAAAAGAGCGAACGCGATTTTTGCACAACCACCAAACCTGCCGCAAGGCAGGCAAAGGCGCACCGCCCATGAGGTCGGGGCAAGCCCCGACCCTACACCGAATAATGCGGAACGAATGGCGGGAGCTGCACCAACGCAGCCCAGCCGCTCCGCCCTACATCGGTTTGTGCAGTACGGTCAGCCTTACAAATTATGATTTATCATCCTGAATTTTCTACAATATTATTATAATACAATTTCACCCTTTTGTCAATGTTGCCTTTTCGGGGATATACAAAAATGTTTTTTTGCGCGGTACTTGATTTTGACAAAATACTGTGTTATAATAATAGTGTATGTGAAATTTACGGCGGCTTCGCCGCACGACAGGTGGTATGTTTGTATGGGAAAAGACGGGAGACTCGCTTACGGCGGTAAAAAGAAAAGCGAACTGCATTGGTATCTCCTTCTGTTCGCAGTCTCCTTCGTGGGAATGCTCGCGGCGTTCGTGCCGACTATGATACGCAATAACGGGATATTCCTCTACTACGGTGACTTCAACTCGCAGCAGATGATGTTCTATCACCACGCTAATGAGATGGTGAGGAACGGGAACTTCGGCTGGGACTGGGGTACCGACCTCGGCTCCAACTTCATCGGCTCATACTCCTTCTACCTCCTCGGAAGCCCCTTCTTCTGGCTCTCGACCCTGTTCCCGATGGATATGGTCAAGTACCTCATGCCCTGGCTGCTGTCCCTCAAAACGGCTGTCGCGGCGGTGACTGCCTACGCCTATATCCGCAGGTTCTCAAAGTCTCCCGAAGCCTGCTTCGTGGGCGGTATGCTCTACGCTTTCTCGGGCTTTCAGGTATATAACGTATTCTTCAACCACTTCCACGACGTAACGGCTTTCTTCCCGCTGCTGCTGCTCTCGTTTGAACAGCTCACACAGGATAAGCGCCGCGGAGTTTTCGCGGTCTGCGTGGGACTGAGCGCCGCTATAAGCTACTTCTTCTTCGTGGGAGAAGTCGTGTTCGTGGTCATATACTTCTTCGTGCGCTGCTTCGACAAGAGCTTCCGCATTGATATGAAGGCACTAATGTCCATTATCTTCGAGGCTGTCCTCGGAGTTATGCTGGCGGGCGTGATACTCTTCCCCGCCGTTTATGACGTGCTGCTCAACCCCCGCCTGGACAGCAGGCTCTACGGGAACGACTGGTTCTTCTACGGCGAGAATGTCCGCATAGCACGCATAATCCAGGCGTTCTTCATGATGTCCGATATGCCCGCCCGCGTCAATATCCTTAAATCCGACAGCGGCAGATGGGCTTCCATCGCGGGCTACCTGCCCATGTTCGCCATGACGGGCGTTGTGGCTTATATCCGCGAGCGCTTCAAAAAGAAGGACTGGCTCGTGAGAATGGTCATCGTCAGCGGGATCATGATGTGCGTCCCGATACTCAACGCCTCATATGTGGCTTTCAACAGCAGCTACTACGCGCGGTGGTTCTATATGCCGATACTCCTCATGTGCGTGATGACCGCAAAGGTCATGGAGAAGGACGGCACCAAGCTGAAGCTCGGCTACGGTATCTCGACTATCGTGGGACTTGCATTCGTGATGCTCGGAATGGTGCCGAAGAAGATAGACGGCGTTGTGACCTATGGTAAGAATTACCAGTACGAGGATCTTTACAAACTGCAATTCATCGTGACGGTGGTGCTGGCGGCTGTTATGGGTATCATAGTCTACAGCCTGCCGAAGCATAAGAGATTCAGACAGATAACCGCGGGAGTTACTGCGGGGGCGTGCATCATCGTGATGTTCGCGGGAGTGAACTTCGGCGCGGTGCAGGACGGCGGGCACGATCAGTATATCGAGCACGCCATAAACGGCAGGCAGAACCTTGACATCGCAAAGCTCGAAAGCTATACTCCCTCCAACAGGCTCCACGAAGCCAACACTTTCTACCGCATAGATACTTCCGAGAACGTGGACAACTGGTGTATGTTCTGGGGACTGTCCTCCATGAGGGCTTTCCACAGCGTAGTTCCGCCTTCGATCATGGATTACTATATCTCCATAGGGCAGACCCGCGACGTTGCTTCGCGTATGGAAACGAATCTCTATGCCATGAGGGGACTTAACTCGGTGCGCTACTACTTCAAGCGCTGCGGCGATAAAAAGGAGGAGCATACCGATACCGTGAGCGGTCTGTACGGCTTCGAGTACATCGACACTCAGAACGATTTCAATATCTATGAGAACAAATACTGGATCCCCATGGGATTCACCTACGATAAATATACCACCGCAAAAGTCATAGACGATACCGAGAAGGATCTCCGTCCGAACATCATGCTCGAAGCGGTGGTCCTGAGCGACGATCAGATCAAGCGGCACAGCGATATCCTTACCGAGTACAACACCGACGATGAGGACACCTCCGAGGAACATTATTACGAGCTGTGCAATGAGAAGCGGTCGGAGAGCTGCTACAGCTTCACCTACGATACTCACGGCTTTGACGCGAGGATAGTCCTCGACCGAGAGAAGCTGGTCTACTTCTCCGTACCCTCCTGCGCGGGCTGGACTGCCGAAGTAAACGGCGTCCCCGCCGATATCGAACAGGTGAACTACGGCATGATGGCGGTGAGATGTCCCGCGGGCGATGTGTCGATACACTTCTCCTACGAGACTGCGTGGCTCAAGGTCGGCAAGACAGCTACGGCTGCGGGCGCGGTGATACTTGTGGTGTATCTGGTCGCGGCGTACTTCATCTTCGACAAGAAGGAACGTGCGGCTAAGGCAGCTGCGGCTGAAACGGCTGAGAAGCCCGAGGACGGCATTGCGGCTGAGGATAAGGATAACGACGATACGGATAACGGCAGTCCCGAAGCAGCGCCCGTGGCGGAGCCTGCCGAGGAAACCGCTCCCGAAGCGGTCGATGATGATGACATCGTATCAGAGGACGAGGAAAAAGAAGAAAGCTCGGAGGAAGATGATCTGTCCGACGGGGACGATCTCTGAAAAGCGGAGGAAGGATAATATGTACAGTGAGGAAAAGACCATATCCAGCGAGCTCAAATTCGACGGCAAAGTCGTAAAGCTCTACGTGGACGAAGCGGAGCTTGACAACGGACAGAGAGCCTACAGGGAGCTGATAAAGCACCCGGGCGGCGTGTGCGTACTGCCCCTCGATGAGGAGGGGAACGTATACATGGTGAAGCAGTTCCGCTATCCCTTCGGGTGTGCGCTCTATGAGCTGCCTGCGGGAAAGCTCGAATACGGCGAGGATCACCGAACCTGCGGCATACGGGAGCTGAAAGAGGAAACGGGCGCCGAAGCCGACAGCTTCGAGTATCTGGGCTGTATCTACCCGACGGTAGCCTACGATACCGAGATCATTCATATGTACCTCGCAAGGGGACTGCACTTCGGCGAACAGCACCTTGACGAGGGCGAGTTCCTGGACGTGATAAAGCTGCCCTTTGACAAGGTGTTCGAGATGGCGATGAACGGCGAGCTGCCCGACGCCAAGACCCAGACGGCAGTGCTGAAAGCCAAGCTGCTGCTGGGCTGACCCGCCGCCCGCACATTTTTTGTGCGCGGAAGGTATATAATAGACATATAACGTAGGCTCTTTGAGCGGCGATCTCGGATCGCCAAAAGGCTGACTGTTGATAAATTGATTTGGAAGTGACGTTGATCTATGCTTTACAAGCTGCTAACATCGGCGCGGGCATTTTATCCCGCTTTGTTCTGTGCTTCGGCGCTTATCGGGTTCTTTTCGATAAAGTATTTCATGAAACTGCTCCCCAAAGATCAGGGGAGAGAGTTCGCCGTGAACGGCGCTCTGAGCGAGGGCAAGCCCCGCGGCGCGGGCATCATCATGATGACCGTGTTCGTGCTGTGCGCCGCCCTGTTCATTCCCTTCGACCTGGAAATGGCGATAAACTCCGTACTGATCTACGCGGCTATGCTCACGGGCTTCCTCGATGACGCTTCGGATAAGCCCTGGGGGGAGCTGAAAAAGGGTCTGCTCGATCTCGTGATAACGGGGGGAGTGACCGCGAATTTCATGTACCACCATTCCACCACGATAATCATTTACGACGCGGAGTTCACGATACCGCCCGTTCTGTTCGCGGTACTCTGCATGATACTCGTGTGGACGAGCATAAACGTCACAAACTGCTGTGACGGCGTTGACGGCGAGTGCGCCATGCTGTGTATCAGCAGCATACTGCTTTTCATAATGCACGGTCTCCCCTCGGGCTACAAGCTGGTATCGGATATCATGATAATGATACTCATAGCCTACCTGTGGTTCAACTGCTCCCCCAGCAGGATACTCATGGGCGATGCGGGTTCGAGGGCGCTGGGAGTTTTCCTCGCGGTCATAGCCCTGCAAAGCAAGGACCCGTTCCTGTTCATCATCTTCGCCTGCGTGATAATCGTGGACGGCGGACTGGGGCTCCTCAAACTCTCGGTGCGCAGGTTCTTAAAGCGCAGGAACTTCATGGAGAATATCCGCACGCCGATACATGACCACTGGAGGAAGAAGCTCGGCATGAGCGATACGCAGGTGGTCATTCGCTTCACGCTTTTACAGACGGCGATAGGGCTGGCTGTCCTGTACTGCCTGTGACAGTCCGTATAACGGAGGAAAAACAAATGATAGGATTTTACAACTGGTCGGTAGTAATGACCTATGTGGGGCTTTTTTCGTCGGTGTTCGGCATAACGCAGATACTCGAAGGGCGTGAGGGCATAGCCTTCATCTGCCTGCTTATCTCGGGCGCCTGCGATATGTTCGACGGAAAGATAGCCCGCGCCATGAAGAACCGCACCCCCGATGAAAAGGTGTTCGGCATACAGATAGACTCCCTCTGCGACCTTGTATGCTTCGGAGTATTCCCCGCCGTGATAGGCTATCACTACGGCTTCAATCACGGACTGGGGCTCATTTCCGCATACATGATAGTTCAGGCGGCGGTCATTCGTCTGGGCTACTTCAATGTCACCGAGGAGGAGCGCCAGAGGGTATGCGCCGAGCCTCGCAAGAAGTATCAGGGTCTGCCCGTCACCACGGACGCCATGTTCCTGCCGCTCCTCTATCTCGGCAGGCACGAGATACCTAAGCAGGCTTTCCCCTACGTTTTCCAGATCGTCATGATAATCACGGCGATACTTTTCGTGCTCAACATAAACGTCAAGAAGTTCTCGGTAAAGGGAATAGTCATAATGTTCATGATGGCGGCTCTGCTGCTCTTAGGCTACATAAAGGTACGTCACGGTTTCAGGTGATCGGAGGGACGGAAAATGTCTGACAGGATAATAAAGCTCATAGACCGAAAAGGGAACATCACCGAGGTGAACGACAGCTCGCAGGCGCTTATGGCGAGGATATACTCCTCGGCGGTGCTGCGCGGCGTGATGAAGGCGGCGACGATGCCGTGGGTCAGCCGCGTCGGAGGGTGGCTCCTCGGGACTAAGCTCTCGGCGGGCTTTGCGGAGAGGTACGCGGATAAGAACGGCATAGACCTGTTCGACTACGAGCCGAAGGTCTATACCTCCTTCAACGATTTCTTCACCCGCAAGATCAAGAAAGGGCGCAGGCTCATAGACCGTTCGGAGAATACCCTTGTCTGCCCCTCGGACGGCAAGGTGACGGCTTACGAGATCGCGAAGTCGGATATGTTCGTCATCAAGAACAGCGTCTACACGGTGTCCTCGCTCCTGCGCGACAGCAAGCTCGCGGACAAGTTCGCGGGAGGGTACGCGGTCATAGTGCGGCTCACCCCCGACGATTATCACAGGTACATCTATCCCTGCGACGGCGTAAAGAGCCATGACAGGGTGATAAAGGGCGGGCTCAACACGGTGCGCCCGATAATGAACGAGTTCACGCCCGTATTTGTCGAGAACAGCCGCGAATACTGCATGATACGCTCGCCGCGCTTCGGCGACATCATACAGATGGAGGTCGGTGCGCTGATGGTGGGGAAGATATCCAACCATGAGACAGGCAGGGCGGCAGTCCTCAAAGGAGAGGAAAAGGGAATGTTCGAGTTCGGCGGCTCGACTATCGTGCTGCTCATCGAGCGTGACAAAGCCGCCGTCTGCGCCGACATCTTGCAGGCGACAAAGGACGGGTACGAGATGAAATTAAGGCAGGGCGACGTTATCGCCGAAACATTGCCGTAAACACATTCGGAAAAAAGCGAGGGGTTTTTATGAAGATAGTTAAAACGATCGCGGAGGTACGTGCCGCGGTGAAGGAGTGGCGCAGCGAAGGGCTGACAGTGGGACTGGTGCCGACTATGGGATATCTGCACGAGGGTCACGCGAGCCTTATAGACGCTTCGGTGAGGGACAACGACCGCACGGTGGTGTCGGATTTCGTGAATCCCATGCAGTTCGGTCCCACGGAGGACTTGCAGAGCTATCCGAGGGACTTGGAGCATGACGCGGCTTTGGCGGAGGCTCACGGGGCAGACCTGATCTTCAACCCCGAGCCCGATGAGATGTATCACGAGGGCTTTTCGTCCTTTGTGGACATGACGGTGCTGACGCAGGAGCTTTGCGGGCTGAGCCGTCCCGTTCATTTCAGAGGGGTCTGCACGGTGGTATCGAAACTGTTCAACATCGTGACCCCCGACCGCGCGTATTTCGGCAAGAAGGACGCCCAGCAGTTAGCGGTCATTCGTCACATGGTGGACGATCTGAATATGCCGCTTGAGATAATAGGCTGTCCGCTGATACGCGAGGAGGACGGGCTTGCGAAGAGTTCCCGCAACACCTACCTGAACGCCGAGGAGCGCAAGGCGGCTCTTGTGCTCTCGCAGGCGATAAAGATAGGTTCGGAGCTTGTGAAGGGCGGCGAGACGAATGCCGAGAAGATCGTTTCGGCGATGAAAGCGCACATTGAAGCGGAGCCGCTTGCGCGTATAGACTATGTGAAGCTGGTAGATGCGGCGACGATGCAGCAGATACCGACCCTCGACCGACCCGCGCTGTGTGCGATAGCGGTATATATCGGAAAAACAAGGCTGATCGACAATTTCTTTACGGAGGACGTCAAAGCATAATTCGGAATTCGGAATTATGAATTCGGAATTGAAGGTGTCCGCCTGCGGCGGACGTTTATGCGGTCGCTTCGCTCCGCATGATTTAGAAAGTTGAAGATTACCGCAGGCGAAAAGAACAAAAAGCTATCTGCAACACAGATAAAAAGTCTTAGGAGAAGAGTGGAAAACTAAAGTTTTCTGGGAATAACCCTTCTTCAGAAGGGTTTTCCCTTGCAGGGGAGCGCGAAGCGCGTGGGGGCA
>CACZJT010000110.1 GCA_902781565.1 uncultured Ruminococcus sp. | reverse complement strand
GACAAGCTGGAGGAGAACGGCGCGGAGGTCAGCTTTGCGATACACCCCGTCGCGGGACGTATGCCCGGTCACATGGACGTGCTTCTCGCCGAAGCGAACGTCCCCTATGAGCAGTTAAAGACTGCCGATGAGATGAACCCGCAGATGCCTAACACCGACGTCGCCATAGTCATAGGCGCGAACGATGTCGTAAACCCCTCGGCGCTCACGGACGAAACAAGTCCCCTCTACGGTATGCCGATAATCAACGCCTTTGAAGCGCGGACGGTGTTCGTGCTGAAGCGCGGCAAGGGCGCGGGCTTCTCGGGAGTTGAGAACCCGCTGTTCACCAATGACAACACCGTGATGATCTACGGGGATGCCAAGAACACCGTATCGGCGCTGGTGAGCGAGTTCGACGACAAATGAGCCGCAAAAGCACGCCCGAGGATATAGTCGGGTACTGCGCGGAGAATGACGTGGGGTTCGTGAGACTCGCATTCTGCGACGCTTTCGGGCGTCAGAAAAACGTGTCGATAATGTCGGGAGAGCTTCCCCGCGCCTTTCGGAGCGGGATAGCCTTTGACGGCTCGGCGGTGAGGGGCTTTGAGGACAGCCTGCACTCCGACCTGTTCCTGCACCCCGACCCCGATACCTTTGCGGTGCTGCCGTGGAGACCCGATAGCAGGCGGGTGGGCAGAATGTTCTGCGCTGTAAAGACACCCGACGGCAAGCCCCACGCCCATGACGCGAGGTCGCGGCTCAAAGCGGCAGCCGCTGAAGCGAAGCGTAAGGGCATGAGCTTTCGCTTCGGTATGGAGCTGAGGTTCGGGGTGCTGCCTGCCGACGGTGCGGGGTATATGGACACAGCCCCCGATGACTGCGGTGAGGACATACGCCGACGGATATGCCTGTCCCTGGAGCAGATGGGGATACACCTAAGCGGCTCCTATCACGCGGGCGCGGCGGGGCAGAGCGTTATCGAGCCGAGAGATATGCCCCGCTCGAAGCCGCCGACGGCGTGATGAGCTTTTCAGCCTGCGTGGGAGCGGTCGCTGCCGAAAGCGGCTGCTGCGCGGAGTTTTTTCCCGAAGGAGGGAGCTGCGGCATCACGGTCACGATAAGCGGGAATGACATAGCGGCGGCGGGGAGAGCAGCCTGCGGTATCGCAAAGCACATCAGCGATCTATCCGCATCGGACGGGAGCGGGCTCGGGCGTCCCGAGCCTGTGCTTACGGTGGCTGAGGACTGCCTGCACCTAAAGGCAGAGCTTTCACTCTCCGCGAAAGATCCGTATACATTGTTTGCGCTCATTATCTGTTCCGCTCTTTCTCAGCCCGATGCTCATACCAATCCCTAAAAGAACAGCAGACAAATCTCGGCACTGACGGCTCATCACTCGTCGTCAAGCTCCCTTGCAGGGCGTAATAAGAAGAATTCAGAGCATTACCGATAAACAACTTGCGGCATACCTGCCATGTGCAGGTATGCCGCATTTTGCGCTCTCGGTGTCTGTCATAAAAGGGCAATACCGCCGCATTCAGAAATCAAGCTGTCTGAATATCTCCGCAAGCGGATCGGTGCGGAGGTTCGCGCCCTCAAAGACTTTCTGCTCGGCGGAGTAAAGCACCTTCCCGCCGCCGACGAAATGCACCCTGCATTCCGCCCCCGAGAACATGGCATCAATGCGCTTGATATCGCTCTGCGCCTCGAAGATGAAGATCGGGTACTGCTGGGAGCGGACTATATCGGTGCGGTAATCGGCTATGAGCTTCTGCGCCGCGGGGTCTATGCCCTGCTCTGCGTAGTATATCCCCGCTATGGCGCCGGTCTCGGCGAAGGCGTCGGTGATGGAATTGGAGAGTATCGCGTTTATATCCGCGGGGGAATACTCGTAATGCACCACGGTCACGCAGCCCTGCTCCCGCAGGGCTGTAACGGCTTTGCGGCAGGGCTCGGGGTCCTCCTCCATTCTCACGGAGGTCACGAGGTTGTTTATCTCACCCGTGCGGCTTATGACCTCGCGGGTGATGCGCCCCGCATTCACGAAGTAGATGAACGCACACTCGGAGAACTGTTCCGCGATGGTCAGCAGGTCGGGGTAAACGTCGCTCGAACAGATCACGGCGTAGATGTAGATACCGAGCGCCATTCCCTGCTCTATCGCCGAGCCGATATCCGAAACGGTCAGGGCGTCGGGGCGGCTGTCTATGGTAAAAGTTATGAGGAAAGGCAGGTGGCAGCCCAGCTCGGTCTGTTTTTCCCGCAGGAGCCTTGCCCCCGAGGTGCAGCCGTTGTACCCGAAGTTCAGCCCGAAGGTGGTGAGTTTATCGTGATCGAGTTCCGAAGCCATATTCTCCGCAAGGCGGAAATAGGCACTGTTCTCGTTCGAGAGGTAATGCTGGGTGATATCGAATATCTCCCGCTGATTGCAGCCCTCGGCGAAATTCAGCCCGAGATCGACGAGGTTCCTGACGCTGCGTTTCGGGTCGCGTTTTATGTCAGCGAGAGCTTTTTTTATTGTAGTTCTAAGCAAGGCTTTGGTGATCTTATCATTTCTGATACCGAATTCCATAAAGCACAGCTCCTTTTATAACCGATTAACGAGCGCGGTGCGCTCATGTTAATATTATATCACCGAAAGCCGGTTTTTGCAAATCCCAAATTCGGAAATTTGTCCTATTATCAGCCTCGCGGTCTTGATTTAGCATTTTAGCACTCGCCTGCTAAGAGTGCTAAATTTCATCAAATCTTCACGAAAATATCTCTAAATCATCATACAGCAGGGGTATCATATATTACAGAAAGAGAAAAGAGATAAGGAACAAAAGAGAATGATACAAAAATATGAAAGGACTGATACCGATGTGCAGATGATAACTCACGACAGTTGATGACAGGAAAAGGAAAGTAAGATCAATATAAATACAGATATACAGAAGAACGAAGGAGGATACGAGTATGTATGGCATAACACCTTTTGAAAGAAGATTTTTTGACCCGTTTGACGTTGACGGCTTTTTCGGCAGACCGCAGCAGAGCTTCGGCAGCTTTAATACCGATGTTCGCGACGAGGGCGATAAATATATACTCGAAGCAGAGCTCCCCGGCTTCGAGAAGGACGAGATAAAGCTCGATATCGAGGGCAAGACCCTGACCCTTACCGCGGAGCACAGCTCCAATACGCAGGAGGGCAGCGATAACAATGACGACAACAAGTCCGAAGCGAAGGACGCGCAGAAGACTTCAAAATATATCCGCCGCGAGCGCAGCTACTGCTCGGTAAAGCGCAGCTTCGACCTGACGGGCATTGACACCGAAAAGATCGGCGCGAAGTATAAAAACGGCATACTTTATATGGATCTGCCGAAAAAGCTCCCCGAACAGCCTCAGGCAAGACGGCTCGAAATAAAATAAGCCGCTCAGTGTGGTGATCTTTTGTCACCTCCTCAATAAAGACTTCCCGCTTCCTGCGGGAGGTCTTTTTTTGTTATGGCATATTTTGCCGCAAATCATCGAATTCTGGCATATATTGGAAATCATTTTTATCACTTTTGTTAAAAATAGCCTAAAATAGTTGTGATAATTGACAAACCTTTCGTGAGATACTTGAAAAAGTGTGTGAAAAATGTTACAATGATAGTAAGCTAATTCTTAAAAAGCTGATGTAATATTTGGTTAATATTTATAATCAATTATCGCATATCTCATGAAAGGAGGCGCAGGAATATGAGCGACGGCATAAGAAAAGTCTTCTGCGGAAGATACACCACCGATATCGACGACGGCGGGAAGATAATCAAATACAACAGCAATTTCTGCGCACTGACGGGATATACGAGCGAACAGCTCGACAGCGGCGATATCAGGTTCTTTGATCTCGTTCCGCCCGAGGAGCTGGGGGACTATATGCAGAAGGTGAAGATACTCCAGCAGGACGGCGGCGGTATCTTAGAACACGGGATAGTCAAAGCCGACGGCAGCAGGCTCACCGTTATCTGCATAGCTGAGGACTTTACCGCCGAGAACGGTCATCACTGCGCAAAGGTCACGGTGAGCGACATCGGCGAGCGTATATCCATCGAGGAAGACCATATCCGCACCAAGAAGGAGGTCGCGGCGCTCATAGACTACGTACCCGGAGCTATCGTCATGTATAAGTACGACGGCAGGGCGCTCCACATCGAACGGGCGGGCAGAGAGTATTACGAGATGATAGGCGACGACCCCGACCACCCCGAGACCGTCGCGGGATACCACATTCCCGAGGATCAGCGCAGGGAGCTCATGGCGGTGGTGAAGGAATGTACCGCTACCAAGCTGACCTTCGACCTCGAATCGCGGCTCATGCGCTCGGGAAAGTGGAGATACTACGGCAGAGATACCGACGGCGGCGACCTTCTCTACTGCGCTGCTATGGATATCACCGAGGAAAAAAGACGGCAGAAGAAGCTCATTCAGCAGAACCTCTGCTTCCGCATGATCTCCGAGTATACCGACGAATCGTTTTTTGAGTACGACAACGAGACCGATACCTTCATATCCACGTCACTGAAGCTGAAAAAATACCACGGCGAGGCGGGCTGCGTTACCCGATTCATCGAAATGCACCGCGCCGAAAAATATATCCACCCCGACGACGACGAGGTATATTACAACACCTGGAACGACGCTCTGCGCGTTCCCTGCAAGGGTACTATGGACTACCGCACCAAGGCTTACGACGACGAGTACAAATGGTACAGAATGGCTTATGTGAGCATCGGCAACGCAAAGGGCGAGGTAACGAACGTCTACGGACTTACCTACAGCATAGATCACATAAAGGTCATGAAGACCAGGATCGCGGACGACCGCCGCGAGATCGAAAGGCTCTCGCGCACAGACCCCGTCACGGGTCTGCTCAACAGGAACGCCTTCAAGGAGGACGCTCCCAAGATGCTCGCGGAGCTTTTCAGCCCGAGTATGTGCTTCGCCATAGTCTATTCGGATATCAACGACTTCTCCTACATCAACGAGAACTTCGGATATGAGGCGGGCAACGTCATGCTCAACGACTTCGCCGACATCATACGCGGGCTCGATGAAGTCGTGGCGGGCTGCCGTATCTACTCCGACTTCTATGTTGAGCTTTACAGGGCGCGTACCCGCGACAAGCTCATAGAGTCCATCGCCCGCAGGAACGAGACCTTCACCAAGATGCAGCGCGAAAAGTACCCCATGAGCGATACGCAGATATCCTCGGGCATTTACTTCCTGCGCTCCCCCGATGAGGACATAAACATCGCTATGGATAACGCCAACCTTGCACGCAGGAGCGTCAAGGGCAGGGGCGATATCCCCGGAGGCGTCTATACCGAGCGCATGAGGAAGAAGCGCAGCCACGATCAGACCATCGCAAGCGAGATCTGGAACGCCATGAACAGCGGCGCGATAGAGCTTTTCCTACAGCCCAAGTTCGACCTCAAAACGAGGAAGATCATAGGCGCCGAAGCTCTGACGCGCTGGCGCAACCCCGACGGGAGCTACAAGCTGCCCTATGAGTTCATAGACGTGCTTGAAAACGTGGGCTACATCACGCAGGTGGATATGTACATCTACGAGCAGGTGCTCCGCTGCCTGGCGCGGTGGAAGCGCGACGGTATCACCCCCGTGCCAATTTCCGTGAACTTCTCCCGCAAGCACAACAACGATACCGAGTTCGTCACCAAGGTCACGAAGCTGGCGGAGATATACGAAGTTGACAAGAACCTGATCGAGATAGAAGTCACCGAGAGCTGCTTCACCCAGGACGTCAAGAACCTGTTCTCAAACATGAAGAGGCTGAGAGATCAGGGATTCAAGATCGACATAGACGACTTTGGGACGGGGTATTCCTCACTTAGCGTGCTGCTCGAAGCGCCTGTTGACATCGTAAAGGTCGATAAGGTATTCATCGACGAGATCGGCACCAGCGAGCGTTCAAGGGAGTATATCAACCAGATATGCAGCCTTATCCGCACCACACGCAAGGAGATCATCTTCGAGGGCGTGGAAACGGAAGAGCAGGCTAAGATACTCACCGAGAGCGGCCACAGCATGGCACAGGGCTGGCTGTTCGACAAGGCGATACCCGTACCCGAGTTCGACCGCAAGTATATGTACCCCCAAAAGGATAATTGACAGCAAAAGACCGAAGCCCGCAGACATTAAAACAGCCTGTCGGGGTTCGGTCTTATTTCGGAAAGGACACACCATGATACTTTTTTTCTCCGCTTCGGGGAACACCCGCTACATCGCAAGCCTGCTGGCGGAAGCTCTTGATGATGAATGTCTTGATCTGAACGAGCGCATACGCACCCACGACTACAGTCCCGTCTGTTCGGAGAAGCCCTTCGTTATCTGCACGCCCGTTTACGTCTGCGAAATGCCGAGATTCCTGCACGAGTACATCAAACGGCTGCCTTTCAGAGGGAACAGGAACGTGTACTATATCTTCACCAGCGGCGGCTACGCGGGAATAGCAGGCACTCTTGCACGCTCCATGACCCGCAAAAAGGACATGATATACAAGGGTCACGCGGAGATCAAAATGCCCACAAACCACATCGTGAGCGACGCATATCCCCCCACCGAGCCCGACGAATGCCGCAAACGCATAGCCGAAGCCGAGAAGCGCATACCCGATATCGCCGAAACGATCATGAGCGGCGGAAAGCTCAGAGCGCGGTATGTTTTCCTGTTCGAGAAGCTCATAATACTGCCCTTTAACCCCATATGGGTCAGGTACAAACAGCCCTCGAAGGACTTCTACACCACCGACAAATGCGTGGGCTGCGGCAAGTGCAGCAGGCTTTGCCCCGTCAACAATATCGTCATGGAGAACAAGCGCCCCGTATGGCAAGCCCCCTGCGCCCACTGCATGGCGTGTATACTGAACTGCCCCTTTGAAGCCATAGAGTACGGGAACATCACGCAGAAGAAGGATAAGTACAACATCAAAAAATACGTGAAATGACCGAGAGCCTGCAAAATACATCAGCCCCCGCACATATGAGTACGGGGGCTGTAATTGTTATCAGAATCCTTCGGCTGTGCGGTGCTTGCGTATGGCTATGCGGCGCTGTGCGCCCTCCCATTCAGCCTTCTCGGTCAAGCCGACGGGTTCGAGCCCGTACTCTATCGGCAAGGGTCTGCCCTCATCGTCAACGTGTACGCAGGTCAGATAGGCGTGGTTTATGGCGCGGCGCAGTCCCGTGTGCTTTTCCTCCACGTAGCTGTCCACCCGCACCTCCATAGAAGTCCTGCCGACATATGTTACCTTGGCGATAAGCACCACTATGTCGTTAATGTAGGCGCCCTTCTTGAATTTCAGGCTGTCCACCATGAGGGTGACGGCGTTCCCGCCGCAGTGCCTCATAGCCGCCACCCCCGCGGCTTCGTCTATCCACTCCATGAGCCGTCCGCCGAAAAGCCTGTTCTGACCGTTGATGTCGCGGTACTGTATCAGCTTCGTTATCTCCGTCAGCGAATCGGCGCTCCTCTTTAAGCCCTTTGAGTATCCCATATCAGTCCACGCTCCTTTATACTCCCCTCTGTTCCAAATCCACCAATATCTTCGCACATAAACGAATTTTCAACATGAACTATTGTTCATGCGTGCGTTCGCACTCCCTTGAAGTGCGACAGCACTGCAAGGGAGTTTGACGCAGCAATGTGAAATTTTCTCTCGAAATCTTTATGCTGCTATTTTCTTGGATTGCTATAGGAATTAGTATTAACTTATTTTTCCGTATCGTCCTTGCCGTCATTCCCCTCATTCCCGTTTCCGAGATAGGTGAAGCCCAGCATGGTGATATCATCGAACTGCTCCGCTTCGCCCGCGAACGCGGCTATATCGGCGCGTACCGTGGGGAGTATCTCGGAGAGCTTCTTTTCCTTCACGGGGTTCAGGGCGTCCAGCAGGTGATCCATGCCGTACTGCTTCGTTTCCTCGTTTATGGCTTCGGGGATACCGTCGGTGTAGACGAATATCCTGTCGCCGTGGGAGAGCTGTATCTGATACTCTCTGTATCTTATGCCCTCCATAGCCGCCAGCGCAAGACCGTGCTTGTCGCTGTAGACCTCGAACTGCTTCCCGCTGCGCATGAGGACGGGGTATTCATGACCCGCATTAGCGCAGGTGAGCACACCCGTGGTCAGGTCAACTATACCCAGCCATACGGTCACGAACATATCCGCGTCGTTGCCCTCGGAGAGCGCATTGTTGGCACGCATGAGTATCTCGCAGGGCGAGTGTCCCGATTCCGCGAAGCCTCTGATAGCGGTCTTTGACCTCATCATGAACAGCGAAGCGGGTATGCCCTTGCCCGAAACGTCGGCGATAACGAGAGCCAGCCTGTTCTGATCCACGAAGAAGAAGTCGTAGAAGTCGCCGCCCACCGACTTTGCGGGGTCCATTGAAGCGTAAAGCTCGAAGTCGCTGCGGGGGAAGGTGAAGTTCTTCGGCAGCGCGGATTCCTGTATGGTCTTGGCAAATTCCAGCTCCTCCTCGATACGCTTCTCGGCGGCGTCGATGTAGCCTTTCAGGGCATCGACGGTCATGTTGATGTCCCTCGAAAGAGAAGCGAACTCCGACGAGCTGTGAACGTCAACCACTTCGTCCAGATCGCCGCCCGTGATCTTGGTAAGCGAAAGGTTGACCATGTTGAGATTCACGACCACTATGTTCTGCACCAGCAGGGCGATAAGCACGTAGATGACCGCGAAAAGCTGTATATCCGCGAACGCCAGCTCATACATCTGCGCATCGCGGGCTTCGTATATCTCCGTATAAGGCAGCATGACCAGCAGCGAAGCTCCGTCCCCTAAGTTCTCCAGACGGCAGAGCGACTTCTCGCCGAAAAGCGCTGCGTCAAAGAAGGTGTCCATCTCCGCCTTTTTCAGCTGCTCGACATCAGTCTTCTCAAGCGCCGAGCCCGAATGTGAGCCGAGCATGATATTCTCGCGGCGTATCAGGATATCGAAGGTGCCCGACTGCCCCACATGGAAGTTGGAAATGACGTCGCTCATACCTTCCGAATCCAGCTGTCCGTTGAATACGGCAGGGTCGGTGGTCATGACGAGAAGTCCGTCAAAGCACGGCACACAGGCATTGACAGTGCCGTCGCTGTCGGTAATGGAGCTTCCCTTGCTGCCCTCCGCGAGCGCCTGCTCGATAAGCGCGAAATTGCTCCTTATCTGCCCCACCGTTCTTATCATCTTTCCCAAGCTGTCGGTGATGAAAAGACCTCTCAGACCCAGCGTGGAGCGTACTCTTTCCAGCTCCGCGTCGGATATGCCCTCCGGAGAGCCGGAGCTTTCGATGACAGCCGCTATAGCCTGCGCTTCGGACTGTGCGACCTTTTCGGGGTAGCTGTTCAAGACCTCCAGGTTTTCGATAGTGCCCGTGTAGGTCTTGCGGATATCATCTACCGAATTGATGATAGTATTATGGGCGTTCTGTATCGCCGACTCTCTTTGCAGGGCAAATGAGAACACCAGATTTGCGCCCAGCACCGAGACCGTCACCACAAACAGCCAGAACTGGAACCTGTCGGAAACAGTCCTCTGTGCCTCGCTCATGCGGCGGAAGGGGTTCTTCCACTCTCCCGCAAGCACCATCAGCAGCAGGGAGCTTACCCCGAGCCCAAGTCCCGTGAAGATTATCATGGGTCCCGAGCAGGTCTTTACAACGTAGAGCGCCATGCTCATATCCCCGCGGTGCGTCACCAGCACCACGTACATATGAAAGACCTCCATGACCGCGCCCATTATCATGGCGTACATCACATTGGGCTTCTTGTGCTTGAAAAGCCATATGTTCAGAGCCGCGGACAGGAATCCCGCAAGGCAGGTGGAAACGCTGCACGCAATGCGGGTATAGCTGCCTATGCCCCAGTAGGTGCCGGCGATATACCGCTCTATACCTCCGATAAGTCCCGCGATAACGCCCGAGAGCGGGTCGAAGAACAGTCCCGAGGCGAGGGGACCTATATCTCTGACGTTCAGCATCATGTGGCTGTAATTCACGCCGAAGTGAGTTGACAGCACGGAGCAAAGTCCGTAAATGATGCCTATGATTATTTTTCCTGTCAGGGAGAGCTTGGTCTTATTTCGTACCTTGAACCACAGAAACACCGTCAGCAGCACGTAAAGCAGCGTGACCGCCGACATTTTCAGTATCATACTGATCATTACGATCTCTCCTTTTCATAAAAGCGGTACACCGCTGAATCTAAGTATAGCACATGAAACCCGAAATGTCAATGACGGCGAGGAAACTTCCCACGAATAATACAGCATTTTTTGTAATGAAATGCTTGATTTTCGGTTTAAAATGTGTTATAATACGGTTAGCATCAAACAACTCTATCGACGGGAAGGATATAACAAATGAAATACTTTGAATTCGGGCAGGAAAACGAACCTACCCTCCTGCTGCTCCACGGAGCCGATACCACATGGCAGCTGAGCTTCTCAAGGCTGATCGAAGCCGCAAAGACGAAGTACCACATCATAGCCGTGGCAGAGGACGGCTTCAACCCAGACGAGCCCGACGTACAAGCCACGAGCGTTACGGACGAAGCCCGAAAGATAGCGGAATATCTTGTGAGGCATTTCGGCGGCAGGATAGACATTATCCTCGGGGAATCGCTGGGAGGAATGATAATGACGGAGATACTCTTAGACCCCCGCATAAAGGTACACACGGCTATAGCCGACGGCTTCACGATACTCGAATACCCTCCCTTCAAGCATGACCTTCCAAAGCGTATCACCGCGGGTATGCTTGCGGACGTGCAGCTGTTCGGATTCAGGCATATGGGTCTTTTCAGCAGGCTGTTGGGCGAGGATATCGACTCTATGATATACAAGGAAGCTTCGAGGACTACGCTCTATAACCTCGAATACTCCATGATGCCCTATCGCTACAAGTATGAAGCCTTTGGTCTTGCGGACAGCTACATATGGCACGGCGAAAAAGAGCCCGGATTACGGCACGTTCTCAAAAAGATAGACCGTTCAAAGTATCACTTCAAGCACAAGGTATTTCTGAACAGGGGTCGCGGCTCCCTGCTCCTTGAACCCGAAAGGCTCATGCATGAGATAGCGCTTGCCTATCGGGGATACGACAAGGACTACAGAGCGAGATAAGCCGGCACCGCTAAAAAACTCCGTCGGGAACATGATCCTGTTCCCGACGGAGCTTTATTGTACATACCTTCATGCGGCAGAGCATGGGCTTTACTCGTCCTCTGCCGCTCCGACCCTTACCAGCTCGCTTTCCTTCAGCAGCTTCTTGTAAGTCTCGCCGTCAACAGCCTCAACGCCCTCCTGGTGGTAAGTGCTCACCATACCCGCTACAAGCTGTTTGATGTCGCGGCGGTTCATATATGCCGCCTCCATAAGACCGCTCAGGTTTTTAAGGAACTCGTTCACATCAAATTTCAGCGGACAGCCGATATGTATCTTCTCGTTCTCGGTCTTTCTTATGCCTTCCTCCGCCATGAGCTTTTCCTCATACAGCTTCTCGCCGGGGCGAAGTCCCGTATACTCGACCATGATATCCACATCGGGCTTCAGTCCCGAAAGCCTTATCAGGTTTCTTGCCAGCGTGTCGATCTTCACGGGGCTTCCCATGTCGAGCACGAATATCTCGCCGCCCCGCGCATTGGTGCCCGCAAGGAGCACAAGGCTCACCGCTTCGGGTATCGTCATGAAGTAGCGTATGATATCGGGGTGAGTTACAGTAACGGGACCGCCGTTCTCGATCTGCCGCTTGAAGATCGGGATAACGCTTCCGTTTGAGCCCAGCAC